>JBKOUH010000228.1:0-5414 GCA_046723285.1 Pseudomonadota bacterium | reverse complement strand
CCGCGCGTGCCCTCCGACATCTCCGACCACGACGCCGGCCGCGTCATCGTCATCGGCAAGCGCCTCTCTGCGGGCGTCACCCGCATTGCGCGCTGGGACGAGCGGCACAAATACTACAACGACGAGCTGACGCTGACCGCGCTCGAAGAAATCGCGCTCTCGACGGTGCTGTGGCTCGAGCAGAAGGGTTATCCGGCGCTGATCGTGCCGCCGACGCATGTCGATCCCTGGCGCTATCAGGGCGACCCCAACAAGCCGATGAAGCCGTTGCTCTCGCTCGACCACGCGGCGGTCGAAGCGGGCCTTGGCACGCTCGGCTTGAACCGCATGCTGCTGACGCCGGAATTCGGCCCGCGCGTGATGTTGACGGGCGTGCTCTCCTCCGTGCCGGTGGAATCCGGCACGCGCATGACGGCAGCGCTGTGCAAGGGCCCCGATTGCGGGCGCTGCCTCTCCGCCTGCCCCGGCGACGTGATCAAGCATTGGGACCGCGACTGGGCCGCTTGCGACAAATACCGCTCGCCGCACGGCTTCGCGAAACTCGCCGAGTTCTTCGGCAAGATGCTCGACCAGGGCGACACGGCCAAGCAGAAGGCGATGCTGCGCTCGGAGGACAGCTTCTATCTCTGGGAAAGCATCCTGCGCGGCGCCGGCGTCGTCACCGGCTGCCGCCGCTGCCAGGACGTCTGTCCGGTCGGCGGCGACTACGCGATGCTGAAGGACGCGCTCGACGCTATCCCCGAAGACAACGACGCCAAGCGCCAGCGCTTGGCCGCCATGACGTCGGCCGAGGCCGCCGGCGAGCTGCCCGGCGCCTACACCGAGCAGGCGCGCTGGATCGGCAAGCTCGGCGCGAAGTAAGCTGCCTCCCGTGCCGCTGCCGCTTCCGAAATCGCAAGCCGAGATCGCGCGCATCCAGAGCGCGCGAAAGCGCATGGCGTTCGAGCGAGCGGGGAAATCGCCGTTCCACAAGAAGCGGCTCTCCGGAATCGATCCCGCCAAGCTCGACGACCCGGCCGAGTGGCGGAAAATCCCGATCCTGCACAAGGAGGAGCTGCGCGCGCTCTCCGAGCGCCGGTTCTACGACGAGTTCAACACCGCGCCGCGCGACACGATATGGGAATATTGGCGCTCGGGCGGCTCGACGGGAAAGCCGCTCTTTTATCCGCGCAGCTTCGAGGATGCGCCGTATTGCCTGCTCTCCTTTGCGCGCGGCATCCAATGCGCCGGCGTCGCGAAGGGCGACACCGCGCACATCTCGTTTCCGCTCGGCATCCATCCGGTCGGCCACATGTATGCGCGTGTCTGCCAGGCGGCGGGCGTCGGCGTGAACTGGGCGGGCTCGGGCGCCGGCACGCCCTCGGCGGTGCAGATTCAGCTCATCCGCGACTTAAAGCCGACCGTGTGGATGGGCATGTCGAGCTACGGCATCCACCTCGCCAACATGGCCGAAGCGGCGGGCATCGATCTCGCCGCCATCGGCGTCAAGAAGATCGTGCCCTCGGCCGAGCCGCTCTCCGCCGCCAAGCGCGCCAAGATCGAGCGCTGCTGGGGCGCCAAGGTCCACGACAGTTTCGGCATGACCGAATGCGGACTCATGGCCGCCGAGGACGCGGGCCATGACGGGCTCCGGCTCTGGACCGACATGTTCTATTGCGAGGTGCTCGATCCCGACACCTGGGAGCCCGTGAAGGAGGGCGAGATCGGAACGCTGGTGACGACCTCGCTGTTCACCAATAACGCGACGCCGTTCATCCGCTGGAGCTCGGGCGACCTCGTCTCGCTCCACGCCGCGGGCACGCACGACGGGCCGTTCTCGGTCTTCCCGCTGCTGCGCCACGCCAACCGCACGACCGGCTTCTTCAAGGTGCGCGGCGTCAACATCAATCACTCGGAGTTCGAGGACATGATGTTCGCCGAGGCCGAGGTGAACGATTTCAAATGCGAAGTCGTGGCCACAGGTGATCTCGACGAGCTGCGCGTCTCGTTCGAAGCCAAGCGCGGCGCCGATGCGGCCGCGTTGCGCGCGGCGCTGTCGACACGCATCAAGAAGACCTTCGAGATCACGCCCGATCTCGTGATTCTCGACTCCGGCACGCTCGCGCGCGAGTTCGAGGGCGCGGTGAAGGCGCCGCGCTTCGTCGACCGGCGGTCTTAGACCTCTACCACCCGTGCGCCTTGTCCCAGGTGGCGACGATCTCGTCGCCGCCCTCGACGACGTTGTAGCGCTCGTAGGGCGCCGCCATCATGCAGGCGTGGTTGGGCAGGATGCGGACGTGCGCGCCGACCGGCAGGCGTTCGAACGGCGGCGCGCCGGCGGCGGCGGCGATCATGCCGTGCTCCTGGTTGACCTCGGCGACATAGAGGCCTTCGAGCCGCTCGCCTTTCTCCGAGCACACCCAGCCGAAGCCGGTGTGCTCCATAAGCGTCGCGGCGCCGCGATCCTGAGAAAGTGCCAAGGCGCCCGCATCGACGAGGATGCGACCGGTGCGCGAATTGTGGCCGATCACGGTCGCCAGCACCGAGGCGGCGATGTCTTGGCGGCGGCAGACGCCGATCGCCATCTGATAGAGGTCCATCAGCGTGTAGACGCCGGGCCGCATCTCGGTGACGCCCTGAAGCGAGCGCGCGAAGACCGCGGTCGGCGTCGCACCCACGCTGACGACCGGGCACGGCAGGCCCGCCGCGCGCAGGCGTTCGGCAGCGCGCACCGCGCCCGCCCGTTCCTCCTCCGCGACGGCCGCGATCGCATCGGCGCCTTTCCGTGCGTAGGAATGACCGGCATGGGTGATCACGCCGATCAGCGAGAGGCGCGGCGCGGCCTCGATCGCGCGGCCGATATCGAGCAGCTCGAGCGCCTCGGGCAGCACGCCGGCGCGGCCGCCGCCGGTTTCGATCTCGATCAGAAGCTGGAAGCCGGCATTGAGCGCCTGGGCCCGCGCCGCGGTCGCGAACACCGCGTGCACATTGTCGGTGACGAGCTGCATGCGCACGCCTTCGGCTTGGAGCCGCGCGACGTCCTCGAGCTTTCCCGGCACGATGCCGACGGCGTAGGTGATGTCGCGAAAACCGTGGCGCGCGAAATACTGCGCCTCGGCCAGGGTCGAGACCGTGATGCCGCCGAACTGGCCCGCCGTCGCGATGCGCGCCGCCTCGGCCGATTTCGCGGTTTTCATGTGCGGGCGGAGGCGCACGCCGAGCCGGGCCGCGCGTGCCGCCATCGCCGCACAATTCGCCGCCAGCGTCTTCCGGTCGAGAATGAGGGCGGGTGTCGTCAAATCGGCCAATCGCATCGGGAAATTTCCTTGAGCCATGCTTGCGACAGAATAGCGCCCCGCGCGGCCGAGCCAAGGCCGCGGGAGTCATCGCGCCGAATCAAGAGTCTCGCCCGGGTCGTTGATATGCCTCTGCAGTTTGTGGCGCGCCCCGGCAGGAGCACGGCGGCGCGTCCACGAACCGCGCCTTAACCGCAATGAGCAACCTTCGCTCGCGGGCAAGGACCAGCGAACGCGGAGTCTCATGCGGATATGGTGGAATAAAGCGCTTTTCTTTGCACATACCTTCCCCTTCGCCGGCGCCATCGCCGAAAGCGGGGACCTATTTCTCCAACGGCGGGCCGCGGCTGCCGAGGTTTTGCTTGTGGTGCGATGGAGCCCGGCATGCGCAGGAACGACAAGAACCACTAAGGGTCCTACGATTTGTTGCGGTGGGCCGCCACCTCTTTGAGCCGCGCGAGCGTCGCCGGATCGCCGGCGCCGGCGATGCAGGCCTCCGCCTCGATCTTCATCGCCTGGCGGAGCGCCGCGCGCTCGGGTTCGATCAGCGCGCGTTTCGCCCGGGCCACGGCCTCGGGCGGCAGCGCGGCCAGCTCTTGCGCCAGCGCCATGGCCGCGCTCGCAAGTTGATCGTTTGGAACGACGCGGCTCGCGATGCCGACCGCCAACAACTTCGGCGCGCTCATGCGCCGCCCGCGGAAGATCATCTCGCGCGCGATCATCGGGCCGGCGAGGCGCGGGAGCAGCCAGCTCGCCCCGCCCGAGACGAAGAGGCCGTAGGCGATTTCGGGCAGGAAGCCGCGCGCGTCCTCGGCCCAGAGCGCGAAGTCGCAATTGAGCGTCCAGGCGAAACCGCCGCCGACCGCCCAGCCCTGCACCGCGCCGACCACGGGCTTGGCGCCGAACAGCATCCGCTCGCTGATGCGCTGCAGTACCTCGACCTGGCGCGCGATCGCGGCCGAGCCTGCGGCGCTGATCCCCTGCTGCGCGTCGAGATCGTCGCCGACCGTGAACGCGCGCCCGGCGCCGGCGAGGAGGATTGCGCGCACGCCCGCGTCGGCCTCGGCGCCTGCGAGCGCGGCGTCGAGGCCGTCGAGCATCGCCATGTCGATGGCGTTAAGGCGCTCCGGCCGATTGAGCGTGATCGCGCGCACCGGGCCGTCGTCGCGGACGAGAACGGCGCTCATATCGCTGCCTGGCTCATGGCGGTTTCCGTGGCGGACCGGGTTCGGCTATACCGATCCCAGGCTTGTCCGCGCAATGCTCACGCCAACGAACGACCGGGACTTATCCATGAGCCGCATCACCCGCGCCGACTGCGAGGCCCGCGACCGCGCCGATCCGCTGGCGCCGTTCCGCCAGCGCTTCGTGCTGCCGTCGGACGTCGTCTATCTTGACGGCAATTCGCTGGGCGCCTTGCCGAAAGCCGCGGTGGCGCGTCTCCAGCAGGCCGTGGATCGCGAATGGGGCCAGGACCTCATCCGCAGCTGGAACCTTCACCGCTGGATCGACCTGCCCCAGCGCGCCGGCGCCAAGATCGGGCGGCTCGTCGGCGCCAAGGCCAACGAAGTCGTCGTCGCTGATTCCACCTCGGTCAATCTCTTCAAGCTGCTCGCGGCGGCGCTGCGCCTCAAGCCCGGCCGGCGCGTGATCCTCTCCGAGCCGGGCAATTTCCCGACAGACCTCTACGTGGCGCAGGGCCTGATCGACATGCTCGGGGGGAAACACGAGCTGAAGCTCGTGCCGGGCGAGCGCGTCGCCGACACGATCGACGAGAATGTCGCCGTCGTCTCGCTCACCCACGTCAACTACAAGTCCGGCCGCATCCACGACATGGCGGCGGTCACCGCCAAGGCCCACGCGGCGGGCGCGCTCATGCTGTGGGATCTCTGCCACAGCGCCGGCGCGTTGCCGGTCGATCTCAACGCGGCCAAGGCCGATCTCGCGGTCGGCTGCGGCTACAAATATTTGAACGGCGGGCCCGGCGCGCCCGCCTTCCTGTTCGTGGCCGAGCGTCACCAGGAATCGATCCGCCCGCCGCTCTCGGGCTGGATGGGCCACGCGCACCCGTTCACGTTCGACATCGGCTACGAGCCCGCGCACGGCATCGCGCGCAATCTCTGCGGCACGCCGCCGGTG
>JBKOUH010000147.1:0-3925 GCA_046723285.1 Pseudomonadota bacterium | reverse complement strand
GCTCAGCCCGGCACGCAGCGCCCCTGGATCGCGACGACGCGGCCCTTCACGACGTCGGCGCCGTTCATCGTGCCGTCGGCGTCGATGCCGACGACGAACGCGGCGCCGAGCGTGTGCACGGTCATGCGCGTGCCGGTGCGGTCGAGCCCGATCTGGCCGATCTTGAGCTCGAATTTGCAGCCGCCGCTGACGATGCCGCACATCGTCTGCCTCTGAACGTCGATGCGGAAGCTCGGCAGCTTCGGCGCGATGGCGCAGCCGCCGGTCCGGCAATTCTCGACCCGCAGCACTTCGCAGACCATGACCTTGGTCTTGGTCCACACCGTCTCGAGCGGCGGCGCTTTCTCGGCCGGCGGCTTTTCCGCCGGCGGCGTCTCGGCCAGCGCCGCGGACGCGAGCGCCGCCGACACGATCAAAGCAACGAACTTCATTCGCGATCTCCCCTGCGCCGCGCTCACGAGGCGGCGGCGATCTTCATCCAGGCATCTTCGTCGATCATCTCGATGCCGAGCTCCTCGGCCTTCTTGGCCTTGGAGCCGGCGTCGGCGCCGACCACGACGATGTCGGTCTTCTTCGAAACCGAGCTCGCGACCGTGGCGCCCAGCGCCTCGGCGCGCGCCTTGGCTTCGTCGCGGCCCATGACCACGAGCGTGCCGGTGAACACGATCGTCTTGCCCGAGATCGGCGATTTCTTGACGGTAGGGGCGATGAAATTCTCGACCGTGACCTCGCCCGCGAGATCGTCGAGCGCCTTCAGATTGTGGCGCTCGCCGAAGAACTCGACGATCTCGTCGGCGACGCCGAAGCCGATCTGCTCGATGCTGCGGAGCTCGGCATAGTGCGGGCCCACCAGCTCGGCCTTCTTCATCTCGTCGGGATTCTTCTTGCGCTCCTTCTGCGCGGCCTCCATCGCCGCGCGCCATTTGTCGAGCGAGCGATAGTGCTTGGCGAGAAGCCGCGCGGTGGCTTGCCCCACCTGGCGGATGCCGAGCGCGTAAATGAACTTGTCGAGCGCGATCGTGCGCCGCGCCTCGATCGCGGCCAGGAGATTGGCGACCGACTGCTCGCCCCAGCCCTCGCGCTCCATGAGCTTCTTCTTGTGCCTGTGCAGGCGGAAGACGTCGGCCGGCGTGTCGATGAGGCCTTCCTCGCGGAACTTCTCGATATGGACGTGGCCGAGGCCCTCGATGTCGAACGCATCGCGCGACGCAAAGTGGCGCACGCGCTCGAAGCGCTGGAACGGGCAGGCGAGGGCGCCGGTGCAGCGCCGCGCGGCCTCGCCGGGCTCACGCGCGGTCGGCGTCTTGAGCGGGCACGGGCATTCCTCGGGCGGCCGGTAGGCCTTGGCGGATTTCGGCCGCTTCGCCTTCACGACCTCGAGCACCTGCGGGATCACGTCGCCGGCGCGCTGGATGACGACCGTGTCGCCCTCGCGGATGTCCTTCTCGGCGATGTAGTCCTCGTTGTGGAGCGTGGCGCGCGCCACCACCACGCCGCCGACCGTGACCGGCGCGAGGTTGGCGACCGGCGTGAGCGTGCCGGTGCGGCCGACCTGGATCGTGATCTTCTCGAGCACGGTTTGCGCCTGCTCGGCCGGGAATTTGTGCGCGACGGCCCAGCGCGGCGCGCGGCTCACCATACCGAGGCGCTGCTGCCAATCGAGGCGGTTCACCTTGTAGACGACGCCGTCGATGTCGTAGTCGAGCTTCGCGCGCTCGCCGGCCATTTCTTCGTAGAATTCGAGCGCCGCCTCGGGCCCCTTGCAGAGCTTGGCGCGCGGGTTGACGTTGAAGCCCCAGTGCTTCAAGCGCTGGAGAAAATGCCAGTAGCTGTCGCCCGCCGCCTCGCTGATCTCGCCCCAGGCATAGGCGAAGAAGCGGAGTTTCCGCTCGGCGGTGACGTTGGGATCGATCTGGCGCAGCGAGCCCGACGCGGAATTGCGCGGGTTGGCGTAGAGCTGGAGCTGATCCTTCTCGCGCTGCTTGTTGAGCGCCGCGAAATCCGAGCGCGCCATGTAGACCTCGCCGCGCACCTCGACCACGTCGGGGATGTCGCGGCCGTCGAGATGGTGCGGGACGTCGCGCACGCGGTGTAGGTTTTCGGTCACGTCCTCGCCGGTGGTGCCGTCGCCGCGCGTCGCGCCTTGCACGAATTTCCCCTTCTCGTAGCGCAGCGAGGCGGAAAGCCCGTCGATCTTGGGCTCGGCGGTGAGCTCGATCGCCTCGCTTTCCTTCAAGCCGAGGAAGCGGCGGATGCGCTGGGCGAAATCGAGCACGTCCTCGCGCGTGAACGCGTTGTTGAGCGAGAGCATCGGCACCGCGTGGCGCACCTCGGCGAAGCCGCTCTCGGGCTTGGCGCCGACGCGCTTGCTCGGGCTGTCGGCCCGCACGAGGTCCGGGTAACGCTTCTCGATCGCCTCGTTGCGCCGGCGCAGCGCGTCGTATTCGGCGTCGGAAATCTCGGGCGCCGATTTGCGGTAATAGAGCTCGTCGTGATGCGCGATCTCCTTGGCGAGGCGCGCGAGTTCCGTCGCGGCTAGTTCGCGGGTGAGATTTTCGACCGGAATCTTCGCCGCGCGCGTCACGCCTTCCCTCCCGCCATCAGCGCGTCTGCGGCGCTCCTTGCTTCGTCGGTGACGGCGGCGCCGGCGAGCATGCGCGCGATCTCCTCGCGGCGCTTCGGCCCGGCCAAGGTCTCGACGCGCGTCGTGGTCTTGGCCGCGCCTTTGACCAGCTTCTCGACGCGATAGTGGTGCGCGGCGCGCGCGGCCACCTGCGGCGAGTGGGTGACGACCAGCACCTGCACGTCGCGGCCGAGCTGCGCGAGCCGCTCGCCGACCGCGGCGGCGGTGGCGCCGCCGATGCCGCTGTCGACCTCGTCGAATACCAAAGTGGGTGCCGAGCCCGAGCGCGCGAGCACGACCTTCAGCGCCAGCATGAAGCGGGCGAGCTCGCCGCCCGAGGCGATGCGGCCGATCGGCCCCAACGGCGCGCCGGGATTGGTCGAGACCTCGAACGCGACGCGGTCGCGGCCGTCCGCGCCCCAATCGCTCTCCGGCAAAAGCTCGAGGCGGGTCGCAAAGCGCGCCTTCTCGAGCTTCAGCGGCGGCAGTTCGCGCGCAATCGCCTTGTCGAGCTTGTCGGCGGCGCTCTTTCGCGCCGCCGTCAGCGCCTCGGCGCGCGCGATGTAGGCCGTGCGCGCCTCGGCCGCGCGCTTTTCGAGCTTCGCGCGCTCGGCGCTGCTGTCGGTGATGGCGGCGAGCTTCGCCGCGATGTCCTGGCGCAGCGCGGGTAGGCCTGCGACGTCGACGCGGTGCTTCCGCGCCACGTCGCGCAGCGCGAACAGGCGATCGTCGACGAATTGCAGCCGATTGGAATCGCCGCCGACCGTGGCGCCGACGCCCTCCAAGAGGCGCACCACCTCGGCCGCCTCGATCGCGGCACGGTCGAGCGCGGCCATCACCGGATCGAGCGCGCCGCCGGCCTTGGCGGCCGCGCGGTCGAGGTGCCGGCGCGCGGCGCGCAATGCGCCTTCGACCGGCCGGGCGCCGGCGAGTTCCGACATCGCGCCGTTGAGAGCCTCGACCATGCGCTCGCGGTTCATCAGCAACTGACGCTCGGCTTGAAGTTGTGTGTCCTCGCCCGGCTTGGGATCGAGCGCCTCCAACTCGGTCAGCGCATGGCGGAGGAACGCTTCGTCGCTCGCGGCCTGGCTCGCCATGGCGGCGAAGGCGTCGCGCGCCGCCACGGCCGCGCGCCATCCGCCGTAGGCGGCCTCGACCGCCGCGCGCTCGCGCTCGAGGCCGGCGAAGGCGTCGAGCGCCGGGCGGTGCGTGGCCGTGTCGCCGAGGCCGTGCTGCTCGGCCTGACCCTGGATCTCGACCAGGCGGTCGCCCACCTCGCGCAAAAGAGCCACGGTCGCCGGC
>JBKOUH010000465.1:0-4642 GCA_046723285.1 Pseudomonadota bacterium | reverse complement strand
AGGCGGCGCTGGACGAGTGGGCGGCGAAGGCGCCGGCGCTGGAGCTGCTTTACCAGGGCCTCATCGCGGGGAAAGTGCCGGTCGGCGCGTTCGCGTTCGATCCGAAGCAGGCCATGGCGCCGCTGCCGCGCGCCTATCAGTGGGTCGACGGCAGCGCCTATCTCGTCCATGCCGAGCGCGTGCGCCGCTCGCGCGGCGCCGAGCTGCCGCAGAGTGCTTACGAAGATCCGCTCATGTACCAGGGTGCCTCCGACACGATGCAGGGCGCGCACGACGACATCGCGATGGCCGACGAGGCTTGGGGCATCGACTTCGAGGGCGAGATCGTGGCCGTCACCGGCGACGTGCCGATGGGCGCCTCGGAGGCGCAGTGCGCCGGCCGCATCCGGCTGCTCACCATCGTCAACGACGTGAGCCTGCGCGGGCTCATCCCGGCCGAGCTCGCCAAGGGCTTCGGCTTCCTCCACGGCAAGCCCGCGACCGCGTTCGCGCCGGTGATGGCGACGCCGGACGAGCTCGGCAACGCCTGGCGCGGCGGCACGATCCACCGTCCGCTGGTCTCGACCTTGAACGGCAAGGTGGTGGGACGGCCCGACGCGGGCGCCGACATGCAGTTCAGCCTGCCGCGCCTCGTCGCCCACGCCGTGAAGACGCGGGCGCTGTCCGCCGGCAGCATCGTGGGCTCCGGCACGGTCGCCAACCGCGACGAGACGCGCGGCTGCTCCTGCATCGCCGAGATGCGCGCGATCGAGACGATCAAGCACGGCAAGCCGCAGACGCCGTTCATGCGTTTCGGCGACACGATCCGCATCGACATGCAGGATGAGGCGGGCGCTTCGATCTTCGGCGCGATCGAGCAGAAGGTCGTGCGCTACGCGGGCCCGTGACCCCGCGTCTAGGCCGCGGTCGCCACCTTCTTCTTCACGCGCTTCTTGACCGGGTGGCGGTGCACGAGACGCTTCACCTTCTTGCCCGGCTGCTTGTAGCGCGCGAAAGCGGGCACCGCGCCCGGGCTGAAGTGGCCCTTGACCCCGCAGAACTTGCTGGTCTCTTCCTTCTTCGGCGAGGCGTCGATGTGGATGTGGTTGCGGTGATAGCGGTCGTAATCCGGCGTCAGCGTGGTGTTGAACACCTCGCAGGCCGAGAGGCTCGTCGCCTGTAGGAACTCGCGCGAGCCGGCCTTGGCGTGCCAGTGCTTGATGTAGTCGATCGAGCGCCCGTCGGCGAGCTTGTAGCCGCCGATGTCGATCGCATTGGCGAAGGCGTGCTCCGAGAGCCGCCCTGCAAACGCACCGCCGAACGGCTTGCCGTAGATGTTGCGGCAGGAATAGCTGCCGCCGACGTCGAGCGCGGCGAGCTGCGTGCCGAACCGCTTCTGCACCTCGGGCTCGAGCGTATCGTGGACCCAGTGGCCGAGGCGCATCGCCATGTCTTGAGTGAGCAGAGCCGGGCGCGTCAGCTTGACGTTGCCGATCTGCGTCATCTCGACGCCGTTCTCGATCGAGCAGCCGCGCTCGTTGTCGTTGTCCGAAATGCGGCGATAGACGATGCCGAGCGCGATCAGCTGCTTGTCGGCGTCGGAATGGGAGAGCGCCTGTGCCGGCGTGATGCGCCCCGTCTGCACTTGACGGCTTGGCGTCTCGCCTTTGAGCGGCTCTCCGATGTTGGAGCAACCGGCGGCCCCGAAACCGGTCAGAATCAAAATGGCAAGAAGGGGCGGGCGGGTGCCCGTCGCAATCTTTTCAGCAGGCATTGGTCTCCCTCGAGTAGCCGGACGTGCTAACGTCCCTTTTTCGTCTTCGATCCGCGTTAAGCGGTGCCGTTGTCGCCCCCTTAACCGATGGCCTTACGGCTTGGTTAAGGAGGAAGCTCCCCCGAGCAAGAGAATCTTAACCGCGCTTAGGCCATTGGCCAAGCGCGAAAATCGCCGATGTCCGTACAGTCGATTTACGGCCGGATCAGCACCGGCGTCCCCGCGCGCACCGAGCGGCAGATCTGATCCATCTCCGCGTTGGTGACGGCGACGCAGCCGTCGGTCCAATCCTCGCGCGCGAATTTGAGCCGGAAGAACGCCAGCTCGCCCGCCGCGGTCGGCTGGCCGTGAATGTAATTGGCGCCGCCCGAATCGGCGCCGCGCGCCGCCGAGCAAGGCGCGGCGCGTCACGCGCGCATGATCGAATTCCATCCCCATCGCCCGATCGCGCTCCCCTGATGTCAGCGGGCGACGAAAAATGGCAGAAAAGCCGGCGCCGGCGGCAAGCCTATTTGGTTAAAGCCGGGGCCGATCGCGTCAGGGCTTGATCTCGATCGGCGTGCCGACTTTGACCATCGCCCAGATCTCGCTCATTTCCCGGTTGGTCACCGAGATGCAGCCGTCGGTCCAATCGGGGCCGGTCTGGGCAAGGCGGGCGGGGTTCACGCCGCCGTTGGGCTGGCCGTGAATGTAGATTTCGCCGCCCGGGCTCACGCCGCGCGCCGCGGCCTGCTGGCGATCGCTGGCGCTGGGATAGCTCACGTGCAGCGCCAGATTGAAGCGGCTCTCGGGGCGGCGGAAGTCGATCGCGTAGACGCCCTCGGGCGTGCGGCTGTCGCCCTGCTGCATCTTGGGGCCGACCGGGTCTTGGCCGAGCGCCACGCGGTAACTCTTCAGCACCTTGCCGCTTTGCATCAGGTGCATGCTGCGCTTGGCCTTCTCGACCACGACGCGGTCGGCGAATTGCGAAGGCGCTTCCGGCGTGGCGCAGGCGAAGAGGCTTGCGGCCAATAGGGCGGCGCCGGCGCCGCGCACGCAGAGTCTCAAAGCAGGCATTCGTGGTCCCCCATAAGTGCCCGTCGATCGAGAATTTATACGGCATGACCGGGGCGGTTGTGTACCCCGGGAAAACCCTGGTCCGTTAACTATCGCCCCAGCGCCGCCATCAGCTCGCGCCATTCGCGCGCCGACATGCCGGCGCTTTCGGCCGTCACGGTCTCGCCGGCGAGCATGCGCTTCACGGCCGCCAGCGCCTTCTTCGACAGCGCGAAGCCGCCGAGGCGATAATCCATGAACGCCTCGTAGGCGGCGGGGACCCAGCGCTTGACGCTCTCCAGCATCACGTCGGCGTAAGCGCGGATCTCGTACTGTGCGTGCGCGTCGGCGCGCAGCGAGAGGAAATGGAAAAGATTGTGGAGATCGGTCTTCCAATACCATTGGGTATAGACGTTGAGCGTCAAGTTCATGCGCGCGAGCTCGCGCGCGAGGCCGCTTTTCTTTTCGTCGACGACCGAGCCGTCCTCGCGCTCGTTCAGCATCTCGACGTAGTGGTCGTAGTTGCGCCCAGCGTCGCTCTTGAGAAGATCGAGCACCCGCTTGGCTTCCTCGCCCTCGAGCAGGTCGCCGCGGCCCTGGCGGTTGACGTCCGATTGCGCGGCGAGATGCTGCGGCGCCGGGATGTAGAATTCGCGGTCGAGGATCGAGTAGCGCGCCGAGTATTCGTTGACGTTGGCCGTGCGGTGGCGGATCCACTGCCGCGCCACGAACACCGGCAGCTTCACGTGATACTTGATCTCGCACATCTCGAACGGCGTGGTGTGCCGGTGGCGCATCAGATAGCGGATGAGCCCGGCGTCCTCGCGCACCTTCTTGGTGCCGCGGCCGTAGGAGACGCGCGCCGCCTGCACGATCGCGGCGTCGTCGCCCATGTAGTCGATGACGCGGACGAAGCCGTGATCGAGCACGGGCAGCGCCTGATAGAGAATCTCCTCGAGCGCCGGAACGGTGACACGGCGCGTCTCGTGCCTCTGGTCTCGGGCGGAGTCGATCTCGGCTTGCTGGTCCTTGGTGAGCGGCATCGGCGATGGGCGTCCTGGATGGGCGGGCGGCGAGGCTAGCGCCCTTCCGCGGCAGGTGCCAGCACACCTTCAAAAGCGGCCGTGGACGGCCTATATTGCTCTTGCCGGCAGGCCGCAAGGCAGGCTCGGCTATGGCGATAAACGTCTCGCGCAATAACCACTGCGGACCCGGGGGCGGTACCCGGCGCCTCCACCAATGGGGGCGAAATAGGATCGACGCGTGGGTAAAGGTGGGTACTTTCGCCCGGCATGGTTCCGCCGTTATCGGGCCGTTTTACAAGTGCCAATGACAACTCGAAGTTGGCCCTCGCTGCCTAGTCTCTAGGTAAGCGCGGCTCGGGGGGCGCCGGGCAACAGAAGTCCCCCCACCTTACATTCGCGATGCCGGCCTCGCAGTTCAGCGCGCGCTTTGGCGCGTGCGCGCAACGCACTTCCCCTTCCTTCGACGCACTTGCCGCGCGGGGCGGGGCAGCGAATAATGCGTGCGACGGGAGCGAGACGGCCAATGGCCAGCGAGGGCATGGACAAGGATCTGCTGCGCTACGACCGCATGGTCGAGGCGGCATTGCGGGGGGTCGTGCGCGAGGCGATCGCGCGGGTGGCGGGCATCGGCCTGCCCAGCGGTCACAGCCTCTACATCACCTTCCGCTCCGATTTTCCCGGCGTCGAAATGCCCGATTGGCTCAAAGCCCAGTATCCCGAGGCGATGACGATCGTGCTCGAGCATCAATTCTGGGATCTCTCGGCCGACGAGGAAATCTTCGGCGTCACGCTGAGCTTCAAGGGCCGGCGCCAGCGCATCACCGTGCCC
>JBKOUH010000039.1:0-6883 GCA_046723285.1 Pseudomonadota bacterium | reverse complement strand
GTGTGACGAGGGCAGAGCCTTGGAGGCGGGTCGGGCACCCGCCCCTACGACGGTGTAGGCGCCGTCAGCGCGGCGCCGCTTCTTTAACCTCGCGCGTGCGTCCGGTCTTGCGGCGCACCGGCGTCAGGTGCTTCTCGAGATAGTCCTCGACGTTCGTGGTGAGCTCGTCGATGTGATTCGAGAAGAAATGATCGGCCTTGTCGATGATGCGGTGGTCGATCTTGATGCCCTTTTGGTGATTGAGCTTGGTCACCAGCTTTTGCACCGCATCGAGCGGCACGATCTTGTCCGCGGCGCCCTGGATGATCATGCCCGAGGAGGGGCAGGGGGCGAGGAAGCCGAAATCGTAGATGTTCGCCGGCGGCGCCACCGAGATGAACGCGTCGATCTCGGGCCGGCGCATCAGGAGCTGCATGCCAATCCAGGCGCCGAACGAGAAGCCCGCGATCCAGCAATGCGCGGCCGTGGGGTTCTGGCCTTGCAGCCAGTCGAGCGCCGCCGCCGCGTCGGAGAGTTCGCCCTCGCCTCGGTCGTAGCTGCCCTGGGAGCGGCCGACACCGCGGAAGTTGAAGCGCAGCGTGGAGAAGCCGCGGCGGGCGAACAGGTGATAAAGCTGGTAGACGATCTTGTTGTTCATCGTCCCGCCGTGCTGCGGATGCGGGTGCAGCAGCAGCGCGATCGGCGAATTCGGCGTCTTGCTGTGGTGATAGCGGCCTTCGAGCCTTCCTTCGGGCCCGGGGATAATCACGTCCGGCATGTCTGCGATCCAATGGGGCGGGAAATTATCGGCAATTCAGAGCCTTGGCGTCCGGCGCGCGAACCGGGTGCGAGGCCATTTGCTTGACCCCTCGGGGTCACTCATTATATCGCCTCGCAACGGTGGGCAACGGTTCGCTGTTGTTGCGGCTTTCCGCCCGAGGTGCCCGCCGGGGCCTTGGGCAGGCCGGCGATATGGGAGCTAATCCCTTCATGTTCAAGAGGTTGATCGAGGATATCGATGCCATCCGGGCGCGCGATCCGGCCGCCCGATCGCGCTTCGAAGTGTTTCTCGCCTATCCCGGCTTCCACGCGGTCCGCTGGCACCGGCTCGCGAACTGGTTCTGGCGCCACGGCATGCGCCTTATGGGCCGTTGGACCTCGCATTGGGGTCGGTGGCTCACCGGCATCGAAATCCACCCCGGCGCCAAGATCGGCGAGCGCCTCTTCATCGACCACGGCATGGGCGTCGTCATCGGCGAGACCGCCGAGGTCGGCGACGATGTGACCCTCTATCACGGCGTCACGCTCGGCGGCACTTCGCCGGCCGAGAATTCGGACGCGCAGCGCAACCAGAAGCGGCATCCGACGCTGGAGCGCGGAGTCATCGTCGGCTCGGGCGCGCAGGTGCTGGGCCCGATCACGGTCGGCGCCGATGCGCGCGTCGGCGCCAACGCGGTCGTGACCAAGAACGTGCCGCCCGGCTGCACCGCGATCGGCATTCCGGCGCGGCTCATCGCCTGCAAGGATCCCGAGACGCAAAAGGCGTTCGTCGCCTACGGCACCCCGGGCGATATCCCGGACCCGACGCAGCGTGCGCTCGACGCGATGCGCGCCCAGCTCAATGCGCTCGCGACCCGCATCGAGGAGCTCGAGAGCGAGCTTGCCAAACGCGACGCCGCGGAGCGCGAGCGGCGGACGCAGAATGCCTGATGCGCGCCCGGTGAGCGCGCCCGCGGTCTATCTCGACTACAACGCGACGGCACCAGTGTGGCCCGAGGCGGCCGCGGCCGTGGCTGACGCGCTTCTCCTCACTGGCAATCCTTCGTCGGTCCACCATTTCGGCCGCGCCGCCAGGAAGCGCGTGGAGGATGCCCGCGAAGCGGTGGCGGCGCTGATCGGCGCGGCACCCGCCGACATCGTCTTCACCAGCGGCGGCACCGAGGCCAACGCGCTGGCGCTGGCGGGGGCAGGGCGCACACGTCTGCTCGTCTCCGCGATCGAGCACGATTCGGTTCTCGCCGCGGCGGCTGCTCACGATCCCGATACGCCGCGCATTCCCGTATCTCCGACCGGCCTTGTCGATGTCCCTGCGCTCGACAAGCTCCTTGCCGGACGCATCGATGACACGCTTGTCTCGGTGATGCTCGCAAACAATGAGACCGGCGTCGTTCAGCCCGTGGCGGAGATCGCGGAGCGCGCGCACGCGGCCGGCGCGCTCGTCCATTGCGATGCCGTGCAAGCCGCCGGGAAGATCGCAATCGACGTGCGTGCGCTCGGTGCCGATCTCGTGTCGCTGTCGGCGCACAAGCTCGGCGGCCCTAAGGGCATCGGCGCGCTCTATGTTTCCGAGCGGATCGCGCTCGCGCCATTGTTGCGCGGCGGCGGGCAGGAGCGCGGCCGCCGTGCCGGTACGGAAAACGTGCCGGGCATCGCCGGTTTCGGCGCGGCCGCGGCCGCTGTGACCCGCGATCTTGCCGGCGACGCGCGCAAGATCACAGCGTTGCGCGATCGGCTCGAAGCGGCGGTGCTTGCGCGATCCAACCGTGCGCGCATCGCCGGCACCGACGCGCCGCGCCTTCCGAACACGAGCTGCATCGTTTTGCGCGGCGTTCCGAGCGAAATGCAGGTGATGGCGCTCGATCTCGCCGGCGTCGCCGTCAGCGCCGGCTCGGCGTGCTCCTCGGGCAAGGTGCGGCCATCGCATGTGCTGGCCGCGATGGGACATCCACCCGAAGAAGCCTCGGCGGCAATCCGCGTAAGTCTGGGCTGGGCCAGCGCGCCGGCCGATATCGAGCGCTTTGTCGAGGCCTGGGGCGCCATGGCCGCGCGCCGCGCCGCCGCGTGAGTCGCGCGGCCTCGCGCGACGCGAGGGTTGCCATCGCCGCCGCCGCGGGATAACAGCGCTGCCGGCGAACGTATTATCTGCGGGAAAATCGGCCGCGAGGGGCGACCGTGCAACGTCATCTGCCTGCCTTCGTCCTCTTGCTCTCGATCGCGGGCTGTGCATATCGCAGCCCCGAGCCGCCCGCGCCTGTGCGCGCCGGCGCGATACCGGTCGCGTGGTTGCGCTCGGAGACCACGTCGCGCACCGCGGAGACGAGCTACCGCCGCCGCGTCGTCGAGATTGCGATGGACGAGTGGAAGCGTTGGGGCGCCCAGGCCATGCATCGCAACGGGCCGAAGCAGTCGAGCGCCGGCTATGGCGCGTGGGTCGCGCATTACTGGAAGGTCGGCGCCGGCATCGAAAGCCGCGCCGCGTGGTCGGGGGCGTTCGTCTCCTATGTGATGAAGGAGGCGGGCGCTGGCGCATCCTGGCCCGGAACCGGCTCGCACGCGCACTACCTCCGCATCGCGACTCAGAACCGCGAGCGCCGCAGCGGACACTTCTGGGCTCGGCGCCTCGGCGAATACGCGCCGCGGCCGGGCGACCTCGTCTGCAACTCGCTCGAAAGCGGGATCGATTTCGACCATCAGCCCGACCGCAACTACGCCTCGCACTGCGATATCGTCGTCGACGTGCGCGACGGCTGGATCGCGGTCGTGGGCGGCAATCTCTCGAACTCGGTCGCCAAGCGTCCGCTCATGACCGACCGCTCGGGCCACCTCATCAACCCGCAGCCGCGCAACTTCGACCCCGCCGTGCGCAACTGGTTTGCGGTGATCGAGACCCGCCTCTGACGCGCAGCGACGGCGAGCCAATACCCGCGGCTGGCGATTCCCCGCCCCAAAGTTAATTTTCTGGAAACCCTAAGTTTGTAAAAACGGGGGATGGGGCGAGTATTGGACGTGGGAGCGGCGGGGGAAACCCACGCGCGCCGGGCCGCGGTGCTTGCACGCGCACTCGAGCGGCTGCGGCCGCGCCTGCGCATTGCCGTCGTTTACGGCGGCAACCCCAATGCGCCGGGCGCCGTGATGTGCCGCACCTACAATCCGCGGCCCTGGAAGAGCTACGAAATGGTGGCGCGCGATATCGCCGGCGCGCTCGGCGGGCTGGGTTTTTCCGGCGTCGAGGCATTCCCCGAGGACAAGCATCTTTCCGGGCGCCTCGGGGTCTTCGCGCCGGATCTCGTTTGGCTCAACACGGCCGGCGTGCAGGGCGATGCGCCGATGGCCCAAGCGCCCGCGCTGCTCGAAATGCTCGGCCTCCCCTATGTCGGGCCGAATCCGCTGAACGCCGCCGTCCTCGACGCGAAGCACGTGTGCAAGACGCAACTGCAAGGCCTGGGCCTGCCGACGGCGCCGTTCGCCACCTGGGACGAGGGCGACCGCGGCGGTTTCGCCGCGATCCTGCCCGGGTACGCGGGTCCGTTCGTCGTGAAGCCCGTTCACGGACGCGCCTCGCTCCACGTCGAGATCGCCGAGACGCGCGCGGACCTGCCCCAGGTCGCGGCCGCGGTGACCGCGAAGAGCGGCGCGCTCGCGCTGATCGAGCCCTATCTCGGCGGCGCCGAATATTGCGTTTCGGTGATCGGCCCGATCGTCTGCCGCGGCGGTGCGGTGGAAATCACCGGCGGCCCATTCACGTTTTCGGCGATCGAGCGGAGGCTCGCGCCGGGCGAGCGGATCGCGCCCTCGATCGACTGCAAGCCGGTGACGGCCGAGTCCTACCGCTTGCTGAGCGGGCCGGGCGACGCGGCAACGCGCGCGGAGATTTCGGCGATCGCCGCCACGATCTACCGGCGCATGCGGCTCGAGAGCGTGGTACGCGTCGACCTGCGTCGCGATGGCGACGGCCGGATGATGGTGCTTGAGGCGAACCCCAAGCCCGATCTGAAACGGCCGGACGGCAAGTCGACTAGCCTGGTTTCGGCCGGCCTGGCCGAGCAGGCGATGTGCTATCAGGATCTCATCCTCTCAATCCTCGCAAACCGCCTCTCCGACTATCTCTACCGCATCCCGAAGGCCGCGCCGCGGCTGATGGAGATGGTGCAGTGAGCCGGCCGGCCCCGCGCGGGGTCGCGGTGCGGGCCGTCGTTCTCTTCGTCGTCGGTGCGCTGTCGCTGGCCTTGCTGCTGTTCGTGGGACAAGGCGAGGCGCAGCGCATTTATGGTCGGTTCCAAATCGAGCGTTTGCGCACGCAAGCCGAGGTCGTGCGCACGGCAATGGATCCACTGCTCAATGCCGGCCTCCCGCTCGGGCAGTTCGGCGGGTTCGAGACGCTGGCCAAGCGCGTGCTCGAGTCCGATCCGCGTCTCGTCGCCGTCGCAGTGTTCGACCGGGCCGGAAAGCCAGTCTACGCCGCCGGCCCGATTCAGGCCGGGCTGCTGCCATCCGCTGCGGATCGCCCCGACAGTCGCGACGGAATCGGGCTCCGCCGCAACGGCGTCTATGTGCAGGCAACCGCGTGGCTCGTGACGCGCTTCGGCGACCTCGGCACCATCGCCGTCACGATGCGCGCGGGCTCCAGCGCCGCCGCCGTCGGCGCGCGCTTCGCGTCGCTACCCTGGATCGCCGCGGGATGCTGCCTCGTCTTCGCGATAGGCGCCGCCCTCGTCTGGCGCCGTGGCGGGCGAGCTGGTGCGCTGGCCGCGCCCGTGGGCTTCACGATTCTCTTCATTGTCGTGTCGGTCGCAGTGGGCGGCGCGATGCTGCGCCTCTACGAAGACGGCGCCACGGCCAAGACGCGGACTCTCGCCGCCTCGCTCGCGCAGCGGCTCGTGCCCTTCGTCGCGATGGGCCTCAAGACAGATGATTTCTCGGGCCTCGACCGTACCTTCGCGAATTACCGCCGGCTCAATCCCGACATCAGCACACTCGCGCTTATTGTCGGCGGGCAGGTCGCAATCGGGATGGATGCGGCCGATGCCGGCAAGCCGTGGCGCGATCCGGGCGGCTACGTCTATCGGACCAATCTTGCGCCGCCCGGAGCGCCCGAAGTGCAGCTCGCCGTCGCGATACCCACCGACGTCGTCTGGAATCAGGTGCTGCGCAGCGTCAAGGATTTCGCCGCGTTGTTCGTCGCCGCGATTCTGCTGGCGCGGCTGCTGCTCGGCCTCGCCGATACGCTCGGCCGCGCATCGCCCGCCATCGCCTCGGCGCGTTCGCTCGCCTTGCTGCGGCCCGCGTTTCTGGTCGCGGTGTTGGCGGAGAATCTCATCGTCTCGTTCTTGCCTCAGCACCTGGCCAAAGTCGCGAGCGGTCTCCACGCGCCCGAGACCGCGACCTCGATTCTGTTCATGGCCTATTTCCTCTGCTTCGCGCTGTCCTTGGCGCCGGCGGGGCAGGCGGCCGACCGAAACGGCCCGCGTCCGATGATCGTTGCGGGCGCGCTGCTCGCCGCGATCGGCTTCGTGCCGCTCGTGCTCACGACGGAATTTCTGGCCACGGCCCTGGCGCGCGCTATGGCCGGCGTGGGGCAGGGGATGCTGTTGGCCGGCACACAGGCCTACGTCTTGCGGGCGTCCGATCCCCGCGAACGCACGCAGGGTACCTCGATCATCGTCTACGGATTCAACGCGGGCATGATCGCGGGCGCGGCGCTCGGCTCGCTGCTGGCGAATTTCGTCGGCCAGGACCGAGTTATTATCTTGGGCGCATGCCTCACCGCGGCGGTCGCGATCTATGCGGCGCTGTTTGTGCCGCGCGCCATCGGCGTGACAGCGGCCGTCGAATGCGCGCCGCGGGGGCAACTGCTCCGCGATCTCGGGCGGCTCGTGGCCAATGCGGGGTTCCTGCGCACGCTGCTGTTAATCGGCGCGCCGGCGAAGGCGGTGCTGACCGGCGTCGTCGTCTTCGCGCTGCCGCTGCTGCTCGCGCGCAAAGGCTATCCGGCGCAGGACATCGGCCAGATCGTGATGCTCTATGCGCTCGGCGTTCTCCTGATATCGGGCCGAGCCGCGCGCCTTGTCGATCGCCTGGGCCACAGCGACCGGGCGCTGTTCTGGGGCGCCGCCCTGAGCGGCAT
>JBKOUH010000503.1:0-1652 GCA_046723285.1 Pseudomonadota bacterium | reverse complement strand
GTCGAGGGTAGCGCCGAGCCTGGTCAACCGTGCCACCGCGGCATCGAGTTCCGGCACGATAAAATCGAGATGCACCGGCGTCCAATGGCGGGCGAAATCGCGCTGGATCTGCGTGCCGCCCAGATTGGCGGTGGGCTTGCGGTTGCCTAGCAGGAAAATCGGCAGGTTGGCGCCGCCGAGCTCCACCCAGCTCGGGCTAAGCCGCCGCTTCAGCGCGAGGCCGAGCCCGTCGCAATAGAACGCGATGCCGCTGCTCCAGATCGGCGACGTCGATATAGGCGTGGACCTCAATCACGCGCGCCCGGCCGCTATTCGGCGTAATCCGGTTCGGTGCGGTCGAGAAGGCGCTTCAACGCCGCGAAATGGTGGTCGCAGGCTGGCTTGCCGCCATAGCTCGGCGACTCGGCGTATTGCCGCAAGGTGCGCGCCACGATATGCGCCGGGACTTCCTTCAAGGGCCGGCCGGTCCACATCGCGTAGAGCTGCACCTGGCAGGCGCGCTCGAAATAGTAGAGCCGGTCATAGGCCTCCGCGACGCTCTTGCCGCAGGCAAGGACGCCGTGATTGGCCATCAGCAGCACGCCGCGGTCCGGTCCGAGCACATGCGCCAGCCGCTCGCCTTCCGCCGGGTCCAGCGCCAGACCGGTGTATTCGTCGTCATAGGCGATCGTGTCGAGAAAGGCGATCTCGGTCTGGCCGAGCGCGGCAAGGCGCGGTTCTTCGAGCCTGGCGAGCGCGGTGGCGAACGGCATATGGGTGTGCAGCACGCAGGCCTGCTGCGCATAGAGGCGGTGGATCGGTGCGTGGATGCAAAAGGCGGAGCGCTCGACCTCGCCTTGCCCGCTCAACACCTCGCCGTCATAGCCGACTTCCATGATGCAGCTCGCGGTGACCTCCGACCAATGCAGGCCAAACGGGATCTGGTAATAGCGGTCGCCCCTGCCCGGGACCGCCAAGGTAAAATGGTTGAAGATGCCCTCGCTGAAGCCGTGCGACACGGCGAGGCGATGCGCCGCCGCCAGATCGACCCGCGCCTCCCACTCCGCGGTGCTGATTTCGTCGCGCGAGCGGCTCGCTTCCACCAATCTCATTCCGGTCCCCTTTCTTGAATGTGCCGACACTAGGCCGCGTGCCGCGGCTCGCGCAAGCCGGCCTTATCGGACGGCGTGGGCCGCGAAATAATCCTCGATCGCCCGCAGCAGGCCGCGCGCCAGACGCTGCTGGTAGGCACGCTGCGCCAAGAGGCGTTCCTCGGCGGGGTTCGACAAGCAGCCGAGCTCGACGAGCACCGAGGGCATGTCGGGCGCGGTCAGCACGGCGAACCCGGCGGCGCGGTGCGGCTTTTCCAGCAACGGCACGGCGCGGCCGAGTTCGGCTACGATCGCATGCGCCAATGCCAGGGAGCCGTTGTTGGTCTGCCGCCGCGCCATATCGAGCAGGATCGGGGCGATATCGCGTCGCTGCCGCGACAATCTGATGCCGGCGACGAAGTCATCTTTGTTTTCGCGCACCGCCAGGGCCGCGGTCTCCCGGTCCGAGGCCCGGTCGGAAAGCGTATAGACCGAGAGGCCGCGCATCTCCGTATCGGGTAGCGCATCGGCATGAACCGAGACAAACAGCTCGGCGTGTCGGGCGCGGGCTTCGGCAACGCG
>JBKOUH010000001.1:0-2816 GCA_046723285.1 Pseudomonadota bacterium | reverse complement strand
GCGCTGTAGCGCGCCTGTAGCATCGGTGGAAATCGAGCCTTGGCGGGCATGCGCCTTGCCTCGGTTTCGGCAGGCGGCGCGTCAGGCACCCGCGCCGCGCCACTCATCGACGGCCATTCAGGGACAAGGAGGAGTACTATGCGTATCGGATACGGCATTGCGGCCGCGGCATTGCTCGCGGGCGCGGCATTCGCGGGTTCCGCCACCGCGCAGGACATGAAGGTCGGCATCGGCATCGCCGGGTGGACCGGCTTCTCGCCGCTCGTGCTCGCGAAGGACGCCGGCATCTTCAAGGCCAACGGCGTCGACGCCACGATCAAGATGATCCCGCAGAAGGACCGCCACCTCGCGATCGCCTCGGGCGACATCCAGTGCGCGGCGACGACGGTCGAGACCTGGATCGTGTGGAACGCGGCCGGCGTGGCGACCGCACAGATCTTCCAAATGGACAAGAGCTACGGCGCCGACGGCCTCGCGGTGCGCCCCGATATCAAATCGATCAAGGATTTGAAGGGCAAGAAAGTCGCGGCCTGGGCGCCCGGCACCTCGCCCTATTTCCTCGCCTCGTGGTTCCTGAAGAAGAACGGGCTTTCGGTCAAGGATGTGACGATCGTGAGCCTCGACCCGCAGGGCGCCGCCAACGCGTTCATCAGCGGCCAGGACATCTCGGCCGCGGCCACCTACGAGCCCTATCTCTCGGCGATCCGCGCCAAGCCCGAAACCGGCAAGATCATCGCCACCTCGCTCGACTACCCGATGGTGATGGACACGTTCGGCTGCACGCCGAAATTCCTGAAAGAGAGCAACAAGACCGCGGCCGCGATCTATAAGAGCTATCTCGGCGCGCTCGACATGATCAAGAAGGAACCGAAGAAATCGTTCGGCATCATGGGCGCGGCGGTGAAGCAGAGCGCCGAGGATTTCGAGAAATCGCAATCCTATCTGCGCTGGCAGGACGCGGCCGCGAACAAGAAGTTCTTCAGCGGCGAGATCCAGGCGTTCATGAAGGAAGCCGCCGATCTCCTGCTCGAGACCGGCGTCATCAAGGCGAAGCCGAATGTCGACGCCACGGTCGACGCCAGCTTCGTGAAGTAGCCTACGGCCTGAAAGAGAGAGGGATCGCGGGGCGCGCGAACGCAAAAGCGTTCGACGCCCCGCGATTCGTTTCGGGGAGGCGCTGATGCTGACGCCGCTCGTGCCGATCGCGCGCGGGGCGAAGATCGCCCTCGGCATCCTGTTCTTCGTGCTGTTCGTGGCGCTCTGGAGCGCCGCCACCTTCGGCGGCTGGGTGACGCCGCAATTCCTGCGCGATCCCTGGGCGATGCTGGTGGCGGGATGGGACCTCCTGACGGTCCACGAGTTCTACCTCGACATCGGCGTCACGGTCTGGCGCGTCGTCGGTGGCTTTGTCGTCGCCGCCGCGATCGGCGTGCCGCTCGGCATCCTGATGGGGGCCTACAAGCCGATCGAGGCGTTCTTCGAGCCGTTCGTCTCGTTCGCGCGCTACCTGCCGGCCTCGGCCTTCATTCCGCTGCTGATCCTCTGGGCCGGCATCGGCGAAACCCAGAAGCTCGCCGTCATCTTCATCGGCTCGTTCTTCCAGCTCGTGCTCATGATCGCGGTGATCGTGGGCGCCACGCGCCGCGATCTCGTCGAGGCCGCCTATACGCTGGGCGCGAGCTCGAATGGCATCGTGCGCCGCGTATTGCTGCCGGCGAGCGCGCCGCACATCGCGGAGACACTGCGCCTCGTGCTCGGCTGGGCCTGGACCTACATCATCGTCGCCGAGCTGATCGGCGCCTCCTCGGGCATCGGCCACATGATCACCGACAGCCAGGCCCTGCTCGCCACCGATCAGATCATCTTCGGCATCGTCGTGATCGGCGTCATCGGCCTCGTCTCCGATTATCTGTTCAAGCTCGTCAACCAGAAGCTCTATCCCTGGAGCCTCGCCTAGGCGATGCCGAAGCTCGTCATCGAGGGCGTGAGCCGCACGTTTCCGGGCGTCCATGGCGGCGCGCCCACGCGCGCGCTCGAGCCCGTCGATCTCCGCATCGCCGACAACGATTTCATCACGATTCTCGGCCCCTCGGGCTGCGGGAAATCCACGCTGCTGCGCATCGTCGCCGGGCTCGACAAGCCCTCGACCGGCACCGTGCTGCTCGACGGGCAGAAGGTCGCGCGGCCCGGCCCCGACCGCGGCATTGTATTCCAGTCCTACACGCTGTTCCCCTGGCTGACCGTGCGCGAGAACATCTGCTTCGGCCTGCGCGAGCGCGGCGTTCCGCCGGCGAAGCAGCGCGAGATCAGCGATGCGTGGATCGCCAAGGTGGGCCTCTACGGCTTCGAGCACCACTACCCGAAAATGCTCTCGGGCGGCATGCAGCAGCGGACGGCGCTCGCGCGCGCGCTCGCCAACGAGCCCAAGATCCTGCTGATGGACGAGCCGTTCGGCGCGCTCGACAACCAGACGCGCGCGTTGATGCAGGAAATGCTGCTCGCGATCTGGGAGGCGGAGCGGAAAACCGTGCTCTTCGTCACGCACGACATCGAGGAGGCGATCTTCATGGCCAACCGCGTCGTCGTGATGAGCGCGCGCCCCGGCCGCATCAAGGCCGACGTCGGCGTCGATCTTCCGCACCCGCGGCTCTACACGCTCAAGACCACGCCGGAATTCGCGGCGCTGAAGGCGCGCCTCACCGAGGAAATCCGCATCGAATCGATCCGTGCAGCGGAGCAGCTCGCGACGAAGCCGGAGGCGTAGGGGCGCTCAGCGCCGTGCAGTGGGTGAGTACCGCACGATCAGCGTCTTGCGC
>JBKOUH010000188.1:0-6797 GCA_046723285.1 Pseudomonadota bacterium | reverse complement strand
CGCGTCTGCCGACGACACTTGCGCAACCATGCCGTCACGCGTGAACAGCTCCGCCCGCTCCGCATAGTCGAACGGCTCCGGCAAATCGGAAACGGGCCCGGCCTTCGCCGGTTCTACTGATGGCGATGTGGTATCCATGTGCTTTCTCGAATCGATCCCGACGCGCCGAGCGCGCGACTCGCGCAGCGTGCCGCAGGTTTCAGGCGCGAATGCCGGCCTCGCTATTGCGTGACCTTGCCGAGCGCGTCGGCGCAGGCGCGCGCGAGATCCGAATTCGCGGTGTTCGTTCCGGGCATGTTGGCCCAGCCGCCCTTTTCCACGTAAGAGCCCTGCTCCCACGAATTGACTTTCTTCAGCTCGGCGACGTGGACCGCGACATTGGCGTCGGACTTGAAGCTGGCGACGCAAACCGGCAGCAGCGCCGCGACCACGGCTGTCTCGGCGCGCTGCTTGGCGGCCGCTTCGGCTTTGCCGCCGGTCACCCATCCGCCCCAGGTGAATCCGTAGATTGCGAGCGCGATTGCGCCGACTACCGCGCCGAGCACGGCAGGCTTCGTCTCGGATGGAAATTTCATCGGACGTCCTTCCCAGCGGCTTCGGAAGCGGAGGAAGTCCTCCGTTCGTCGCCACACCTGATATAGGCTTTCACCAACTTTTCGTCATCCCCCGGACTATGTCTTTTTGCCTATTTTGCGGTATTTCTTTTGCCGGCCGTCGCGCAACGCCCGGTCGTATTTCTCAACCTATAGGCGTGGCGCTCACGTCAACGGGCGCATGGCGACGCCTCAGCGCGCCCTGAGCCAGGTGACGGCCAGGGAACAACCTAAAATAGTAGATATTTTCTGTCGAAATCCGAAGATTGTGCTCGACTCAAGCGGCGCATCCGCGTAAGCACTATCACTACTGAGGGAATCGAGCCGGGGCACGACCGCCGAGTGACGTTTGCCTCCGAAAGAAGAGAGGCTGCGCGGTCTCCTTATGACCATTGGAGCGGCCACGATGACCGAGGATCCCATCATCATCCAAATGAATATCGCTCACTATCGCACGATGCTGAAGCTCGTCTTGGACGACGACAGGCGTGCGGCGGTTAAGCGAATGCTCGCCAAGGCCAATCAAGACTTGGCGCTGGCGACATTCGCCACGACGCGGCACTAGCGCCGGGCGGCGAAACGAGATCGACACCCCGCGCGCGCCTGCGCCCGCGGCCAGACTTCAAGTCGAAACAGCCCCGTCTTGTTGCGCGGGTTCGCCGCATCGCGGATCGCGGATCAGCTCATGCCAGGTAGCGCATGGCCACGAAGCAGAGCACGCCGAGGGCTGCGACCGCGATGAAATAGGCAATCGATCGCTCGATCCATCCAATCAACGCGCGCATGGTTTTTCCCCGGACGACGCGGTTCCGCCGCTCAGATCCACGGCCGCGAATAGCGGGCGATTTCGGACACGTATTCCTTGACCGCGCTGCGCGTCTCGGCCGCGGTGGGCGCGCGATCGTGGATGATGGTCGGCAGCCAAGGTTGCTCGCCGGCGCGGTGCGAGCGGCTCATCAGCTTCAAGAACGGCGCATCGCTGGTGCGGGCGTAGACCTCGGGCGAGCAGAGCCAAAAGAAAATGGCGCTTTCGGAATGGAGATCGTGCAGCGCCGCGACCGCTTCGTCCGTGAGCCCGCGCCAGAGGATGAAACCCGAGCTGACGGTGAGGTCCTGGGTGCCGCGGATCTGCGGCAGGACGCGGGCGAGCTGGACGAAGCTCGACGGCGCGGTTTGCACGAACTGCTTGATCGCTTGCTTCAAATGTTCGGGCGGCAGGACCGAGTCCCACATGCGTGCGTCTCCTGTTCGGGGCGCCACGATCGCGGCGGGAAGCGGCCAAGGCACGAAACCTTGCGGATGCTCGCGCAGGTCCGCCGGCTCCCTTGTCGGTGATCGATTGTCTTGAGCAGATGCGCCGAACGGGCGCCGCGGCAAGGCGGGGCCTCGCAAGCCCGCTCTCACAGACATTGCGCCGAATCCCGGAAATACAAGGCACGCGCAGCAATAAAGACCGACTGCGATCGACCTCTGCGCGTCACGGCTGGCGCTCCGGCGCCGCTGTCGGCAACGGCGTGGACGGCGCGTCCTTGGCGCAGCCGGTCCGTTCGGCCGGTGCTTGACCTTGGTCAATCCCATCCTAGGTTTCGCCGCGCTGCACAATTCGCAGCGTGGCACGACTTCCGGATGGGACAGCGGAGGCGCGCATGGACGCCAATTCGCCGAGATCACTGCAAGAGGCGGCGAAGCCGCCGCAGCCGAGATCGCGCCCGCGCGCGAAGCGCTCGCCCGCGATGCCGCTGGCCGTACTGGCGCTCGCCGTTCTCGTCGCCGGCGGCGGCTACTGGTATTTCAGAGACAAGGGGAAAGCCGCGTCGGCTTTAAGCGCGCAGCCGCCCGCGCTGCCCGTGACGGTCGCCAAGCCCGTCGTCAAGGAAATCACCGAGTGGGATGAATTCACCGGCCGCTTCGACGCGGTCGAATCGGTCGAAATCCGCGCGCGCGTCAGCGGCTATCTCGCCGAGGTGAAATTCACCGAGGGCAGCATCGTCAAGAAGGGCGACCTGCTGCTGGTCATCGATCAGCGGCCGTTCAAGATCGCGGTCGCCGACGCAGACGCCGCGCTCGCTTCGGCCGAGGCCAAGCTCGAATTCGCCGAAAGCGAGGCCAAGCGCGTCGAAGCGACCGCGCGCACCGGCGCCTCGCCCGAGCGCCTGCTCGAGCAGCGCCGCCAGGAGCTTGCGACCTCGCGCGCCGACCGCGACCGCGCCAAAACTGCGCTCGACCGCGCCAAGCTCGATCTCGAATTCACCGAGGTGCGCGCGCCGGTGGCCGGGCGCATCGGCCGCAAGATCGTGAGCGAAGGGAACCTCGTCGCCGCCAATACCACGCTGCTCACCTCGATCGTGGCGCTCGACCCGATCTATTTCTACTTCGACGTCGACGAGCAGAGCTACCTCGGCTATTTGCGCATGAGCCAGAGCGGCGAGCGTGCGCCGCTGCGCGACAACGGCAACGTCGCCGAGGTCGTGCTGCCCGATGAAAAGACCTATGCGCGCAAGGGGCGCATCGACTTCATCGACAACCGGATCGACGCCGGCACCGGCACGATGCGCGGGCGCGCCGTGTTCGAGAACAAGGATCTGTTCCTGACGCCGGGCATGTTCGGCCGCGTGCGCATTCCCGGCAGCGGCGCCTACAAGGCGGTGCTGATCCCCGACGAAGCCATCGCCACCGACCAGAGCCGGCGCGTCGTCTATGCCGTCGCCGCCGACGGCTCGGTGACAACGCTGACCGTCCGCGTGGGCCCGACCATCGACGGCTATCGCGTGATCCGCAGCGGCTTGAAGGGCGACGAGACCATCGTTGTCAACGGCATCATCCGCGTCCGCCCCGGCGCCAAGGTAACGCCGAAGCTGACCACGCTGCCGCCGACGCGCGGCTGACCGCGGCTCATCGCCATGCGCTTTCCCCATTTCTTCATCGACCGGCCGATCTTCGCGGCCGTGCTCTCGATCGTCGTCGTGATCGTGGGCGGCCTTTCCTATTTCGCGCTGCCGGTCTCGCAGTATCCGGAGATAGCACCCCCCACCATCGTCGTGCGCGCCTCCTATCCCGGTGCCAACGCCGAGACCGTGGCCGCGACGGTGGCGACGCCGCTCGAGCAGGAGATCAACGGCGTCGAGGACATGCTCTACATGTCCTCCTATTCCTCGAGCGACGGCGCGATGGCGCTGACCATCACGTTCAAGATCGGCACCAATCTCGATACCGCGCAGGTGCTGGTGCAGAACCGCGTGGCGGTGGCCTTGCCGCGCCTCCCCGATCAGGTGCGCCAGATCGGCATCACCACGCGCAAGAGTTCGCCCGACCTGATGATGGTCGTGCACATGCTCTCGCCCGACAAGAGCTACGACCAGCTCTATGTCTCGAACTATGCGAGCTTGCGCGTGCGCGACCAGCTGCTGCGGCTCGACGGCGTCGGCGACGTCACGATCTTCGGCGCGCGCGAATATTCGATGCGCGTCTGGCTCAATCCCGACAAGCTTTCGACTTACGGCCTCACCGCCGGCGACGTCGTGCGCACCTTGCGCGAGCAGAACGTGCAGGTTTCGGGCGGCCAGCTCGGCCAGCAGCCGGCGCCGGCCAACAATGCGCTCCAGATCGTCGTGACGACGCAAGGGCGCTTCGAGGACGAGCGCCAGTTCCGCAACGTGATCGTCAAGAGCGACGCCGAGGGCCGGCTCGTTCGGCTCGGCGACGTGGCGCGCGTCGAGCTCGGCGCGCGCGATTACGTCACCAACTCCTATCTCAACGGCGACCCGGCGGTGGCGCTCGCGATCTTCCAGCGGCCCGGCACCAACGCGCTCGCCGCCGCCGACGAGATCCGCCGCACGATGGAGAAGCTGAAGGCGGATTTCCCCAAGGGCATCGACTACCGCATCGTCTACAATCCGACCGAGTTCATCCGCGATTCGGTCGACGCCGTGTATGTCACGATCGGCGAGGCGGCCCTCCTCGTCGTGCTCGTGATCGTCATTTTCCTGCAGACCTGGCGGGCGACGGTCATTCCGATCATGGCGATCCCGGTGTCGCTGATCGGCACGTTCGCGGTGATGGCCGCGTTCGGCTTCTCGCTCAACACGCTCACGCTTTTCGGGCTCGTGCTCGCGATCGGCATCGTCGTCGACGATGCCATCGTCGTGGTCGAGAACATCGAGCGCAATATCGCGAGCGGCCTCTCGCCGCGCGACGCCGCGCACGAGACCATGGACGAGGTGGGGAGCGCGCTCGTCTCGATCGCGCTCGTGCTCTCGGCGGTGTTCATCCCGGCCGCGTTCGTGCCCGGCATCACCGGGCTCTTCTATCAGCAGTTCGCGCTCACCATCGCCGTCTCGACGATCGTCTCGGCCTTCATGTCGCTGACCTTGAGCCCGGCCCTGGGCGCGCTGCTCTTGAAGCGCAACCACGGCGCCGGCGCTCCGCGCTTCTTCGCGATGCGCTGGCTCCGCGGCGGCGCCAATCTCTTCAACCGCGGCTTCGAGCGCCTCAGCGGCGGTTACGGGAACGGCATCGGCTGGATGGTGCGGCGGAAGGGCGCGATGCTCGTCGTCTACGCTGCGCTGGTCGGCGCCACCGTCTTCGTCTTCAACCGCGTGCCCGGCGGCTTCATTCCGCAGCTCGACCAGGGTTACGCGATCGTCGTGATCCAGCTTCCCGACGGCGCCTCGCTCTCGCGCACCGACGCGGTGACCAAGCGCGTGTCCGAAATCGTGAAATCCGTGCCCGGCGTCGTCAACGCCGTGGCCTTCGCCGGCTTCTCGGGCGCGACCTTCACCAACGCGTCCAACACGGCCGTCGTCTTCACCGGATTCTCGCCGTTCGCGGAGCGCGTGAAGAAGGGCCAGCATGCCAATGTCCTCATCGCCGAGATGACCAAGCGCCTCGGCGCGATCGAGGAGGCGTTCATCATCGCCGTGCCGCCGCCGCCGGTGCGCGGCATGGGCAACCAGGGCGGCTTCAAGCTCGAGGTGCAGGACCGCACCGGCGCCGGCGTGCGTGCGCTCGTGGGCGCCGCCTATCAGCTGATGGGCCAGGCGCGGCAGACGCCGGGCCTCGCCGGCGTCTTCACCACCTTCAACGCGAGCTCGCCGCAACTTTTCCTGCGCATCGACCGGCGCAAGGCGCAGATGCTGAACGTGCCGATCGCCAACATCTTCGAGGCGCTCGAGGTCAATTTGGGGTCGTCCTACGTCAACGACTTCAACCTGTTCGACCGCACGTTCCAGGTGCGCGCGCAGGCCGACCAGCGCTTCCGCATGTCGCAGGACGATATCCTGCGCTTGAAGGTGCGCAACAGCCACGGCGCGCTGGTGCCGCTCGGCACGCTCGTGAACATCGACGCGGCGGCCGGCCCCGATCTGGTGCAGCGCTACAACATGTACACGTCGGTGCCGATCCAGGGCGGCGCCGCACCGGGCACGAGCTCGCGCCAGGCGCTCGACGCGATGGAGCGCCTCGCCCGCGCCGCGCTGCCGCCCGGCACCGGCTTCGAATGGACCGAGCTCGCGTTCCAGGAGCGCGCCACCGGCGAAACCGCGATGCTGGTGTTCGTCTTGAGCGTCGTGTTCGTGTTCCTCGTGCTGGCGGCGCAATACGAAAGCTGGCTGCTGCCGCTCGCGATCATCCTCATCGTGCCGCTCTCGGTGCTGGCCGCACTCACCGGCGTGCTGCTGCGCGGGATGGACAACAATATTCTCACGCAGATCGGCCTCATCACGCTCGTGGGCCTCGCCGCCAAGAACGCGATCCTCATCGTCGAATTCGCGCGCCAATTGGAAGCACGGGGCCGCAGCATCTCCGAGGCGCTGGTCGAGGCCTGCCGCCTCCGGCTCCGCCCGATCCTGATGACGGCGTTCGCGTTCATCTTCGGCGTGATCCCGCTGATGACGGCCGAAGGTGCCGGCGCCGAGATGCGCCAGGCGCTCGGCACCGCCGTCTTCTCCGGCATGCTCGGCGTGACCATCCTCGGCCTCTTCCTCACGCCGGTCTTCTATGCCGCGATCCGCGGCTGGTTTACGCGGCGGCCGAAGGCGGCGGAGCACTCCGGAAAGGCCGTGGCCACCGGTCACGGGTGAACCGCCCAACAGCGGCGTAAATGCCCGCATTGTGGTGATGATTTCGCCACCATCGGCGCGCTATAAATGGGCGATGCGAACCGGCCGCCACGCGTAGATGAGTATGGCTGCACGGCCACGCTGGCGG
>JBKOUH010000362.1:0-10174 GCA_046723285.1 Pseudomonadota bacterium | reverse complement strand
GAACTGCGACGAAGGAAATTTGCTCGTCACCACCGCCATGGTCTTGGGCGGGTTGGAGGTCGCCGCGAGCAGGTCGAGCAGCTTGGGCGGAAAGGTCTTGTTCGGCGCCGGGCCGATCGGCGAGGCCGGGAACTGCATCTCGTATTTGGCGAGGTGCGGCAGGCCGAACGTGTGCTGGATCAGAATCTTCTGATAGCGCTGGGCCACGCCCATCGCGGCGAGGATGTTGCCGGTGGCGTAGGGGCCGAGGATGAGATCGACCTTGTCGACGGTGATCAGCTTCTCGTAGAGGCTGCGGGCAACGTCGGGCTTCGACTGGTCATCGAGCAGGATCCACTCGACCGGACGGCCGAGGAAGCCGTTCTTCTTGTTGGTGAGCTCGACGTAGATCTCGCCGACGGCCTTGTGGATCAGCGAGGTCTGCGCCAGCGGGCCGGTGAGCGCCAACGTGCTGCCGATGCGCACCGGTTGGCCCGAGGGCGCCGCCTTGAGCGGCCGAATGGCGGAAACGAGCGCGCTCGCTCCCAACGTACCCGCGATGCCGCCGAGAACCGCGCGCCGGCTGGCGCGCCCTTCACGCTTCTTCATTGTCTCCTCCCTAGGACCGCCTCGGATGGGCGTCTTACCGGCGGCAGATTAGGCCGCCGCCCGGGAGGGTCAAGCCGAAGCATTTGCGCAGGCCCGGCCGCGTGGGCCGGCGCAAGCTTTGCCCAACGTCGGCGTTCGCGGGAGTGGGCGGCGGCGCTCGCCTATTCGTAAGGTTCGAGCGTGCCCTCCCAGAGATAGGGGCCGACAAGGCGGATGTTCTTGCCGTAGCTGGCGTCGATCGCATAGCAGCCGGCGAGGTTCTGGTTCACGCCCTGGAACCCGACGCACAGGCGATCGCCCTCGATGCGCCAGCTGCCGATGTCCTGCCACTCCAAGTGGTCCTCGCGGCCCCAGCGCAAGGTGCGCGAGTCGCCCACCGCGCGAATGCGCCCGTCGGGCAGGAAATGCCAGATCTGATTCTCGAAGCCGCGGTTGGTGCGCGTGTAGCCGCGGAACTCGGCGTTGTTGATGCGCTGCACAAGCTGCGGCCCGGCCAGCGGCAGGGCTTGGGCGGCTGCGGGCAACACCAGCGCCGTGCCGGAGAGCAGAGCGATGAAAGCGGATTTCAACATGCTGTCGATCCTCGTTTGCCGCCGCCCGAGACCCCGAAACGCATCCTAACAGAGGCTACTACGCAAGACCTTCCGGCGCCGATGTGGCGCGATCAGGGAGACTTCGCGGCGGCCCCAGACGCCCTACGGCGCTCAGCGATCGAGCGTTCCCTCCCACTGCGCCGGGCCGATCAGGCGCACATGGTTGCCTTGCTGCCCTTCGACCGCATAGCAGCCGCTGAAACGCCGGTTCTCGCCGGCCCAATCGACGCAGAGCGTGTTGCCCTCGATGCGCCAGCTGCCGGTGTCGCCGAACTCGATCATGGTCGCGTTCAAGGCGCTCAAGCCCTTCTTGATCGACGCGATGGCGCGGGCCTGGCCGCCCGGCGCGAGCCGCCAGATCTGGCTTTCGAGGCCGCGCGTGCTGTGTGTGTCGCCGCGGAATTCGCCGCCGGTGGCGCGCAGCTGAATCTGTGCGCCTGCCAATGGCTCGGCCTTGGCAGCACCGGTGAGAACGAACGTGGCGGATGCGAGGATTGCGAGCAGCTTCGACATGGAACAGGCCTCACTTCAAGCAGCGATGAGACGCTAGTGGCCGAGCGTGCCTTCGAACTGCGCGGGACCGACGAGGCGCACATGGTCGCCCGCCCCGCCTTCGACGGTGTAGCAGCCGCTCAAATCGAGATGCGCGCTCTCGAACGCGACGCAGAGGCGATTGCCCTCGATGCGCCAGCGGCCGGTGTCGCGGTATTCGATGAAAGTGCCGGTATCGCGCCCGCCCTTGCGGACCAGCGACAATGAACTGGCGCTGCCGTCGGGGCGCAGCCGCCAGATCATGTCCTCGAGCTGGCTGCGCGAGGTGGTGCCGTAGCCGCGGAATTCCCCGCCGGCGCTACGCGCCTGGAGTTCGGCGCCGCTCAACGGCGCGCCCGCCGCCGGCACCGCGACGCCGACGAGAGCCAGGGCGAGAGCTATCCGCGCGGCCGGCACGGGCGTCGCGCCGTCTCAGCGGCCGAGCGTGCCGCGCAACGAGACCGGCCCGACAAGGTTGACTTGGCTGCCGGGGCCGGCATCGACCGTATAGCAGCCGGTGAGGTCGCGCTGAACGCCGCGGAACTCGATGCAGAGGCGGCCGGCGTCGATGCGCCAGGAGCCCATATCCTTGAACTCAAGGACCTCGTCCGCGCCCGCAAAAGGGCCGCCGGCCCGGCGCCGGACCTGAGAAATGGACGTGGCGGTGCCGTCGGCGTTGAGCCGCCAGATCATCTCCTCCAAGGGGCCGCGGCGCGTGGAGCCGCTACCGCGGAACTCGCCGCCGGCGACGCGCGCCTGGAGCTCGGCCGTGGCAAGCGGTGCCGCCGATGCGTCGGCCGCGAGCGCGAGGGCGGCGGCGACGGCAATGGACAGGATGCGCATGGGGTATCCCCCAATCCAGTTCGTGCCCCTACGAACACGAAGCTAGGCCGCCTCGTCCCCGGCGTCCAATCCGGGCCGTTCACGCTTGATTGAACCCTAGCGAACCCGGCCAAACGGACGGCTCGGCTTCGGCTGCTCGGCCGTCCTGGTTGCCGGGTCCACGGCTTCCAAGGAGCCCTCGAAAAATTGCGGACCGACGAGGTGGACCATGCGGCCCCGCCCCTTCAGCACGGTATAGCAGCCGTCAAACCGCCGCGCGCCGGGCTCCCATTGCAGGCAAAGCTGGTCGCCGAGGCGCCGCCACGTGCCGGCGGCGCGCAGGCCGAATTGGTCGCCCATAGCACCCAGCGTCAGGCGAGCGAGCGAGCTCTCGCTGGTGACGCGGCCATCGGGCGCGAAGCGCCAGACGTGGTTCTCGAAGCCGGCGCGCGTGCGCGCGAGGCCGCGAAATTCGAACGTGTCGCCCGCGGTGAGCGCGGCCACCTGGCCGCTCGGCATCGGTTCGGCTGCGGCGGGGGACACGAGCGCGACGGCGGCGGCGGCAACGGCGAGAGCGAGACGCATGGGGCACCTTGGTGTTGGCCGCGCATTCGGATCGGCGCGGGCCCCGAATATTCGCCACGATCGCTGGACACGCGCTTTGCGCGAGATCAAGCCTCCCGCCGGCGCGGCGGCATGCCGCACGGTCGCCTTATGGTTGATTTTTGGTAAGCCGAGGCTTGCCGCGGCGAAGGGCCGGCGGGGATTTAGGCGGCCGGCTTGGCGCCGGGAGCGAGCGCCGCGTCGCCCATGATCTTCATGACCGCATAGAGATCGTTCTTCTGCTCGAAGCCGACGCCGGCGCTTTGGTGCGGCTTGATGCGCCCCTCCTCCACCGTCTGCGTATCGGCGAAGCCGCCGAACGGCTTGAACACCAGCGGATACGACTCGTTGCCGCCGAGCCCGAGGCCGATCGCGATGTTGAGCGCGAATTGGTGCCCGCCATGCGGCACGAGCCGCCGGCGCGACCACCCATGCGCCTCGATCATCGCTATGGTGCGGAGATATTCGACGAGGCCGTATGAGAGCGCGGGATCGAATTGGAGGAAGTCGCGGTCGGGCCGCAACCCGCCGTGGCGCACGAGGTTGCGCGCATCCTGCATCGAGAAGAGGTTCTCGCCGGTCGCGAGCGGCCCCGCGTAGTGCTGCGCCAGCACCGCGTGCAGCATGAAGTCGAGCGGATCGACCGGCTCCTCGAACCAGCAGAGATCGAAGGGCTCGATGGCTTTCGCGTAGGCCAGCGCGGCATCGAGCTCGAATCGTCCGTTGACGTCGACGGCGAGGAAGCGCCCCTCGCCGACCACGTCGAGCACGCCCTCGATGCGCGCGAGATCGTCGGCGAGGCCGGTGCCGCCGATCTTCATCTTCACCGCGCGATAGCCGAGATCGCGGTAGTGCCGCATCTCGTCGCGGAGATCCTTCAAGCCCTTGCCCGGATAGTAATAGCCGCCCGCCGCATAAACCCAGGCATGCGGATCGGCCTCACCCTCGTTGTAGCGTTCGGCCAGCAGCTTCCAGAGCGGCACGTGCTCCGCCTTGGCGCGCATGTCCCAGAGCGCCATGTCGAGCACGCCGACCGCGACCGAGCGCTCGCCGTGGCCGCCCGGCTTCTCGTTGGCCATCATCGCCGCCCAGCATCTCTCGGGCTCGATGAGGCCCTTGTCGTCGACGAGACTTTCGGGCGGCGCTTCGAGCAGGCGCGGGATGAAGCGCTCGCGCAGCAAGCCCTGCGCCGCGTAGCGGCCGTTCGAATTGAAGCCGAAGCCCACCACCGGCTTGCCGCCCGGACCGCCGTCGGCCGCGATGGCGACCACGCTCGCCGTCATCTGGCTGAAATCGATATAGGCGTTGCGGATCGCCGATTTGATCGGCGCCACGACGTCGCGGATGGCGGTGATGCGCATGAAAGCGTCGGGCGAGACGGCTACTGCGCCGCCGCCCAATCGCGGAACGACTTGCCCTCTTTGACGAGCTTCCGCAGCAGCGGCGCCGGCTCGAGCCAGTCGCGGTCGACGGTGCGGCTATAGTGCTCGAGGCGCCCGAGGAGCTTGGGCAGGCCGATCTCGTCGGCCCAGAACATCGGGCCGCCGCGATAGCGCGGGAAGCCGTAGCCGAAGATCCAGATCATATCGATGTCGAGCGGACGCGCGGCGATGCCCTCTTCGAGGATCTTCGCGCCCTCGTTGACCAGCGCGTACATGCAGCGCTCCACGATCTCCTCGGCGCCGATCGCGCGGCGCGCGCGGCCCTGCTCCTTCGACACCTGCTCGACCAGCGCCTGCACCTCGGGATCGGATTTCCGGTTGCGCTCGGCGTCGTAGAGGTAATAACCCTTCCCGGTCTTCTGGCCGTAGCGGCCCATCTCGTAGAGCCGGTCGGCGACGGTGTAGGCGTAGCGCTTGTTGGTCGGTGCGCGCTCGCGGCGCTCCTTGCGCACCAGATAGCCGACATCGATGCCGGCGAGATCGCTCATCTGGAACGGGCCCATCGGGAAGCCGAATTCGTAGATCGCCTTGTCGACCTGCTCCGGCGAGGCGCCCTCCTCGACCAGGAATCCGGCCTGGCGCGTATAGCCGTAGAGCATGCGGTTGCCGACGAAGCCGTCGCACACGCCGACCATGACGCCGACCTTGTTGATGCGCTTGGCCAGCTCCATCGCGGTCTGCGCGGTTTCGGGCGAGGTTTTGGCGCCCTTCACGTTCTCGAGCAGCTTCATCACGTTCGCCGGGCTGAAGAAATGCGTGCCGACGACCTTGTCGGGCCGGCGCGTCGCCTCGGCGATGGCGTCGACGTCGAGCGTCGAGGTGTTGGTCGCCAAGATGGCTTCCGACTTCGCGATCTTGTCGAGCTTGCCGAAGATCTCGCGCTTCAGCGCCAAGTTCTCGAACACGGCCTCGATGACGATGTCGGCGTCTTTCAGATCCTCGAAGCGTGTCGAGCCTTTGATGAGGCCCATGCGCTTGTCCATGTCGGCCTGCTTCATGCGGCCCTTCTCGACCGTGCCGGCGTAGTTCTTCTTGATGATGCCGAGGCCGCGCTCGAGCGCCTTGGGATCGGTCTCGACCACCGTCACCGGGATGCCGGCATTGGCGAAATTCATCGCGATGCCGCCGCCCATCGTGCCGCAGCCGACGACGCCGGCGATCTTTAGCTCGCGCGGTTTCACATCCTTGGCGATCCACGGCACGCGCGCCACTTCGCGCTCGGAGAAGAAGACATGACGCATGCCGCGCGCCTCGGGCTGCGCCTGGCACCACACGAAGATGTCGCGCTCTTTTTCGACCGCCTGCGCGAACGGCAGCTTCACGCACAGCTCGACGGCTTCGACGCATTTGTAGGGCGCCGTGAAGCCGCGGAAGCGCCGCGCCATGCCTTTCCTGTAGTTGTCGAACAGCGAGGGCTTCGCCTTGGCCGACGCGAGCTTGCTGTCGTCCTCGGCGAGGCGCCGCACCGGATTCTTGAGCGCGAGCGCCACCGCGGCGCCGACCACATCCTCCGCGACGCCATCGGCGAGGCCCGGCGGACATTTGGCGGCCGGAATGAGCGCGCCGTTCACGATCATATCGAGCGCGGCCTCGACGCCGACAGCGCGCGGCAGACGCTGCGTGCCGCTGGCGCCGGGTATCGTGCCGAGATTGACCTCGGGTAAGCCGAGCACGGCCTTGGGATGCGCCACGCGGTAGTGACAGCCGAGCGCGATCTCGAGCCCGCCGCCGGCCGCGGCGCCGTTGATCGCGGCCACCACGGTTTTGGGCGACGCTTCGAGCGCGTCGATGTTCTCGCGCAAGCTCGGGACACCCTGCGCCGGCGGCTTGCCGAACTCGCGGATGTCGGCGCCGGCGATGAAGGCCCGCCCCGCGCCCGTCACCACGATCGCCTTCACCTTGGGATCGGCGACGGCCGCCTTAGTGGCCGCCAGCAGCCCCGAACGCACCGCGGCGCTGATCGCGTTCACCGGCGCATTGTCGATGGTGATGACCCGCACGCCCTCGCGGTCGGCGGTCTTGATCACGTCGGTCATTCACTGATCCTCTATTCCAAAATCACGTCATCCTGAGCGCAGCGAAGAATCTTGCCTTCACTGCAAATGCCTTTCGCGCGGAAGCCAGGTCCTTCGCTTCGCTCAGGATGACGCCGCTGGCTTAGTGCTTCGGCTTCGGCGGCAGGTGCTTCGAGATCTCGATCTTCGCCACCGCCTCGGTATGCACCTCGTCGGGGCCGTCGGCCTGGCGGAGGATGCGGGCCCAGGTCCACATATGGGCGAACGGGAAGTCCTCGGTGAGGCCGCCGCCTCCGTGCACCTGCATCGCGCGGTCGATGACCTTCAACGCCATGTTCGGCGCCACCACCTTGATCATCGCGATCTCGGCGCGCGCGGCCTTGTTGCCGACCGTGTCCATCATGTGCGCGGCATTCAAGACGAGGAAGCGCGCCTGGTCGATCTCCATGCGCGATTTCGCGATCTGATCGCGCACCACGCCCTGCTCGGCCAGCGGCTTGCCGAACGCGACCCGCGCGATCGCGCGCTTGCACATCAATTCGAGGCAGCGCTCGGCCATGCCGATGAGCCGCATGCAGTGATGGATGCGGCCGGGGCCCAAGCGCCCCTGCGCGATCTCGAAGCCGCGGCCTTCGCCGAGCAGGATATTCGAGGCGGGCACGCGCACGTTCTCGAACTTCACCTCCCAGTGGCCCTCGGGCTCGTGGAGGAAGCCCATCACCGGCAAGGGGCGCACGATCTTGACGCCCGGCGTGTCGCGCGGGACCAGGATCATGCTCTGCTGCGCGTGCTTCGGCGCGTCGGGATTGGTGCGGCCCATCACGATCAGGATCTTGCAGCGCTTGTCGCCGGCGCCCGAAATCCACCATTTGTGGCCGTTGATGACGTAGTCGTTGCCGTCGCGCTTGATCTCGGTGCGGATGTTCGTGGCATCCGACGAGGCCACCGCCGGCTCTGTCATTGCGAACGCCGAACGGATTTTCCCGTCGAGCAGCGGCTTCAGCCATTGCTCCTGGTGTTCCTTGGTGCCGTAGCGCTCGAGCACCTCCATGTTGCCGGTGTCGGGCGCCGAGCAGTTCGTGGCCTCGGGCGCCAGGAGCGGCGAGCGGCCCATGATCTCGCAAAGATGCGCGTAGTCGAGATTGGAGAGGCCGGCGCCGTGGCCGCTTTCGGGCAGGAACATGTTCCAGAGGCCGCGCTTGCGCGCCTCGGCCTTCAACTCCTCCATCAGCGGATGCGGGTTCCAGCCGTGGACCTTCGTCTCCTCCTCGAAGCGCTTCTCGTTGGGATAGATGCACTCGTCCATGAAGCGCAGCAGCTTCTGGCGCAGTTCGACGACCTTCGGCGCGGGGGCGTAGAGCACGGCGGTTCTCCCGAGAGGTGATCTTTTCTCTTGCGCCCCATCATCCGCGCCGCGCGGTGCGGCGCAAGGCGCAAAATGGCATCGGCCGCGCCGTCTCTCCCCGTCATTCCGACCGAGGCCCGCGCCATCGAGCGCGGGCCGACCGAGGACTCTCGTTTCCGCGGGCGAGGCGCGGCGCGCTGAGTCCGCGGCGCGAGCGCTTCAAGAGCGTCGACGAGATTCCTCGGTCGGCCTTCGCGCCTTGAAGGCGCGAGCGCCTCGGTCGAATGACGATTAGAGAGGTTCGGCGATTGCCTTGAGCTGCGCTTTTAGGATCTTCCCGGTCGGCGCCGCCGGCAATTGCTCCATCACCATGATGCGCGCCGGCTGCTTGTAGGGTGCGAGGCGCGGTTTCAGGAATTGTGCAAGCTCGGCTTCGCTCACGCGCGCGCCGGGCGCGGGCTGGACGAACGCGATGACCTCTTCGTTGCCGTGGCGGCGGCGGCCGATGACGGCGGCGAGCGTCACCGCCGGATGCGCGGTCAATTCCGCTTCGACCTCGGCGGGATAGACGTTGAAACCGGAGACGATGATGAGATCGCGGATGCGGTCGACGATGTAAAGCGTGTCGTCGGCCGCGAGCGAGCCGAGATCGCCGGTCTTGTACCAGCCGTCCGCGGTCAGCACGTCGCGCGTGGCCGTGGGGTTCTTGTAATAGCCGAGCATGCAATTGGGGCCGCGCAGCCAGATCTCGCCCGGCTGACCCTTCACGACATCGCGGCCGTTCTCGTCGACGATACGCACCTCGATGCCCGGCAGCACCGGCCCCGCCGAGATGTCGCGCCCCGTATGCTGCGGCAGGCTGCGCGAGACGGTCGAGGCGAATTCGGTCATGCCCCAGCCATTGACGAGGCGAAGCCCGAGCGCCTGCTCCACCGCTTCCTTCAATTCCGGCTCGATCGGCGCGCCGCCGACGGTCGCCATGCGCAACGAAGGCGCCTTGAGCTTGCGTCCGCTCGCGCGCGCGTATTCCAGGAGCTTCGCATACATCTGCGGCACGCCCTGGAAGATCGTGACGCCGCGCTCGAGCGCGCCGGCGAGATGCTCGGCCGAGAAGCGCGGCATCAGCATCACATGCGCGCCGCCATAAAGCCCGCGCAGCCAAGTGGAGGTGAGGCCGAAGATGTGCGCGATCGGAAGCGTGCAATAGACAAGATCCTCGGTCGTCGGCCGCCGCTGCGCGCCCGGGCTCGAGGCGACGTAGAGACACGCGCGATGGCTCAGCATCACGCCCTTCGGCATGCCGGTGGTGCCCGAGGTGTAGATGAGCGCGCCGAGATCGCGCGTGGGATCGCCGGTGACCACCTCGGGCTTCGCCGCGCGCGACGCGCCGACGGCGAGCGCGCCGGCGGCGGCACCCGGCAGATCGCAGGCGACGGCGCCGAGCCGCTGCGCATGCGCGAGCGCTTCGGCCGAGAGGCCGACCGTGAAAAAGATGCGCCTTGGCTCGGCATGGCCGGCGATGGTGTCGATTTCGCGCGCCGAGAGCCGCGCATTGACCAGCATCGGCCACGCCTCAAGCGTGCTGGCGGCGAAAAAGACGATGCCCGCCGCGATGCAGTTTTCGTTGACGATCATCACCCGGTCGCCGGCGCCAATGCCGAGCGCGACGAGGCGCTGCGACGCCGCCTCGACGGCGGCGGCGAACGCGCCATAGGTGACCGACGCCCCGGAGGGCTCGGACATCGCGATCTGGCTGGGCCAGCGCGCGGCCCCGCGGCGCACGAGATCGATCAGGCGCGGCGGCAGCTCGGCCAGGATGTCGGCGAGCGAATTGAGCGCGGCCGGCGCCGCCGTAGCGATGGTTCCGGCCGCAGCCCCGGCCACGTCCGCCGCGCCCGTCCGTTCAAATGCGGCTGCGCCCGATCAGCCACCACGCGCCGGGCAGGACGAGCGCCGCCAGCGCGATCTTCACCGCGTCGCCGATCAGGAAAGGCCACGCGCCGGTCAGGAACGCCGCTTCGGCCGCCGGCCCAAGCGCAATGTTCTTGGCGGCCGCGATCCAATGGGCGAGCCAGGCCACGCCCGGAATGTAGATCAGCGCCATGCCGATCGTCATCGCGGCGATAGTGGCGAAAACATTGCGGTCCCAGTTCCGTTCGGCCAGCCAGCCGACGGCGCCGGCCGCCAACACGAAGCCGACGATGTAGCCCGCGGTCGGACCCATGAGCACCGCCG
>JBKOUH010000451.1:0-8127 GCA_046723285.1 Pseudomonadota bacterium | reverse complement strand
CGGCGCCAGGCTTGGCGTGTCTCGACCGCGAGGCGCCCGCGCGGCGAAGCCAGCGCCGAAACCGAGATCATGGCATTGCGCTCGAGCGCCTGGCGCGCGGCGCGCGCGATCTTCGCGCGCTCGTCGGCCGTGAGCGAAAGGCGATCATAGCCGAAGCGCACGGCGATCGTTTCGCTTTCCGGCCCGGCGCCGTCTTCGATGCGCCGCATCGCGTCGATGAACTCGCCGCGGCATTTCGCGGCGGCGGCCGCGCCGGCCCGCTCGGCGGCGCGCTCGATCCAGCAATCGAAGCGCGCGAGCGCGATCGCGGCGGCCACGGCGTTGGAGCCGGTGCGGTGCTTTTCCAGAGCGAGCGAGAGGCGGATGCGCCAAAGCGAGAGATCGTGCAGCTCGCTGCGCTCGAGGCCGAACCAGCGCTCGAGCTCCTCGGGCTCGAGCGGACCCTGCGCTTCGGCCGCGCGCAGGCCCTTGTCGGCGAAGTGGCGCGCATCGATCTGGTCGCCCTCGCCGACGGCCTTGTAGTTGGCGTAGGCGAGGTATTCGCGCGCGAGGCGGCGGTGGAACGGATCCTGCGTCCGCAGCGGCAGCAGCCAATCCTCGAGCACGATGATGGCGGCGTAGAAGCGCTCTTCGCAGGCGCCGATCGCGGCGGCGTCGCGGCGCAGCGCCGCGCGCAGCGCCCAGCATTCGAGCGCGGTCTGCGCGGCGGCGGCCGGGCGCGGATAGGCTTCGCGCGCGGCAAGCCCGTAGAGGCGGAGGAGGCGGAGACGCGCCTCGTCGACGGCGATGCCAGTCGGCCCATCGAGGCCGAAGGCCGCCGGGCGCTCGGGCTCGGGCCAGATGCGCTCGTCGAGCACCTTCAGATTGCGGTCGAGCAAGCTGCGGTCGAAATCGGCGCCGAGCGTTTCGCCTTCGGCGCGCGCGAGATCGAGATACGCTTCGCGCAAGGCGAGCGAGAAGCCGACGTAAGGCGTGGCGTCGGAGGAAGCGCTGGCGGAGCTCGCGCCGATCGGCGCATTGGCGGGATTGATCACGAACTGGACGAGCGTCGTCGCCGCCAGCGTCGCGCAGAAAAAGCGCACGCTGACGAAGCGCTGCCAACGCACGCGGCAGAGCGCATCCCATACCGCAATAAATTTTGCGCCGGCCTTTTTCACCGGTCGCACTCTCCCGCAGGCGCTCTGGCGCCTTGCTTTGTCCCCTCGGGTTTCCGCCGAAGCCAGAGGAAGCGCGCGCGACACGCCCTCCCACTGACGGTCCGAGTTTCCTCCGGTTCCCTTGAAAATACGTTAGGCGGCGGCCGCACGTTCCGCCAGCGGCCAATTGTTGCGGACCATGGCCAGCGCACGTCCGGCCGCTTCCTGCTCGGCCGGAGGCAAGATATCGGCCGGCGGCCAGAGACCTGTTTCGAGCGCCCGCGCATAGGATTCGGCGAGGCCTCGTTGCCGCATTTTTTGCGCCGCCTGCCGGAAATCGTAGTCGAGCGGACGGAGCTCGATCGATACGGCGCCCGCTCTTTCCGGCGTCAGCAGCGCGTACCAGACCCGGCGCGTTCCGTCGTTGGCCGGCATGCCGACCGTCCCGGCGTTGCACCAGAGCCGGCCGCCCGGCTGGTCGACAAAGGGCAATCCGCAATGGCCGGCAACGACGCCATCGGTGTCGGCGCGCGCGATTTCGGCGAGCTTGTCGGCCGCCGGCGTCGAGGCGAACACCCAGCCATTGATGCGGCCGACCGCGCCGTGAATGGCGGCCAGGCGGCGTCCGGCGAGCGTGAAGCGGATGAGGCGCGGCAGGCCGGCCATCCAGCGCCGGTCGTCGGCCGTGATCTCGCGCTCGGCATGCGCGTACCACTGCGCCGAGAGCGAGGCGCAGGCGCTGCCGGGCGTGAAGCCGCAGGCGCAGTCCTCGGCGCCGGCGCCCAACTGCTCCTCGACATTGCCGAGCACCACGTTGATGCCCCAATCGCGGATGAGCGCGACCGTGGCGCCGGGATCGGCGCAGTAGGCGACCGTGTCGCCGGTGCAGATCGTGCGCGCGGGCGGGATATCGAGCCGCCGCGCCTCGCCACGGATCGCTTGAGCCGCCTCGAGATTGCCATAAGGCCCGCCGAAGACCAGGAGGGGGCCATCGAAGTGGCCCAAGTGGTGAACGCCGAGGTCGCGTTCCTGCGTCACTTCGCGCTGCACGAGCCGCCGCCGAGCACGCAGAAGCGCGCGCAATGCGGATGGTTGAGCTTCGCGGCGCCGGCGGCAGCGGCGAGCGAGGCGCCGAGCTCGAACTGCGTATCGTACGGCAATAGCGTGCAGGCGACGACGGCGGGGCGCTCGGCGCCTTTCCTCTTCACGACCATGCGCGAGCTCGCGCACATCATGGCATCGGGATGCACGCCCAAAATGTCCCAGCAGGCGGTGGTGATCTCGGGCACGTCCAGTGTCGCGTCCATTTCGGGGAAGAGGACGAGCCGTGCCGGATCCTTGGCGTCGAGCACCATGCCGAGCTCGCGAAAGAGGCGCTGATAGCCTTCCCGCAGCTTCTCCTCGCTTTCCTTCCACATCGTGCGGCCGGCGATGGCGAGGCTGAAGCCGTTCGCGGCGAGCCACGCCAGCCCCTCGCGCATCGGCGCCCAGCTTCGCTGCCCGCGCTCCAGCTCGTGCAAGGCCTGGGAATAGTGATCGACCGAGACGCGGAGCGTGAGGCGCGCGCCGAAGCGCTGCTTCAGCGCCAGCAGCGCCGCCTTGTGGCGCTGCATCGGCTTCATCGCGTTGGTCAGCACCAGCACATCGAAGCCGCGCGTCAGCGCATCCTCCAGCATCGCCGTAATGCCGGGATTCATGAAGGGCTCGCCGCCAGTGAAGCCGATCTCGCGCACCGGCCAGCTAAGCGCCGCGATCTCGTCGAGATAGGCCGCGACTTCAGCCGCCGACAGATAGACCAGCGCGTCGTTGGTGGGGCTCGATTCGATATAGCAGTTGGTGCAGGTGAGGTTGCAGAGCGAGCCGGTGTTGAACCAGAGCGTCTCGAGGCGGGTGAGCGCCACCGCGGCGCGCCGCTCGCCCTTGGCCGTCACGTCGGGATGGCGGAACTTCCGGGGGTCGAGACCCGGCTTTTCCTTGCGCAGCGCTTCGACTGCGGGATTCATCGCTCAAGTTCCTCCCCGTCCGGCCAATGCCCGAGGCTCATCTAGGCATGAGGGTATGCCCAAAGCCAACCACAAGGATGGCGGCGCCGTTCAACAAAATGTCAGACGGGCGTCAACTCCGCCGCGCCGCCGTTAGGATTTCACGAACGGGTAGGGGCCGGCGAAATCGCCGATGGGCATGGTGTGGGTCACGAGCGTGCCGTCGGTCCAGCGATGCAGCTGGAACGCCGGCGGCTCCATGACGAAACGCAGCGGAGATTTCTCGTCGAGATCGAGCGCGATCTGATGCGCGCTCGAGGGGCAAACCGAGGCGACCGTGCCGGCGAAACGGCATTGCATCGAACGGTGCAGGTGGCCGGCGGCGATGCGCTCGATCTGCGGATTACCCGCCACGATGGCGGCGAAGCCGGAGGCGTCCTTCAAGCCGTAGCGATCCATGAACGGCATGCCGGTGGCAAAGGGCGGGTGGTGCATGAAGACGAGCGTCGGCCGCTTCGGCGCCGCCGCCAGCGTGCGCTCCAGCCAGGCGAGGCGCTCGCTGCAAAGCTCGCCGCCGCCTTGGCCGGGAATGTGCGTGTCGAGCGCGACGACGCGCACCGGCCAATCCTCGAGCGCGTATTGGAGAAAGCCCTCGCGCGGCAAATAGCGATGCGCCGGAAACGAGCGGCGCAGCGACTCGCGGCCGTCGTGATTGCCGGGCAACAGATAAACCGGCGCCTTCAGCGGCGCGATGATCGAGGCGAAATGCGCGTATTCCTCGGCGCTCGCCTGCTCGACGAGGTCGCCGGTCATGACGACGAGGTCGGCGGGCGGATCGAGGCGGTTCACGGCGGCGACGGCCGCCGCCAGGAATCCCGCGGTGTCGACGCGGCCCAGCAAAAGCTTGCCGGCCGTGCGCACATGGGTGTCGGTGATCTGTGCGATCTGCATGGGCGGAACGATGCCGTCCGCCCGCGATCATTGCAACAACCGGGCCGCGGCGGCGTCTAGGCGCGCTTCAGCGTCTCCGGCACCGCGGTGAGGAACGAGCGCTCTTCGCGCAAGATAATGCGGCGCTCTTGCGCCATCGCGAAATTAGCCTTGCCCTCGGCGTCGCCGCGCAGGCGCGCGCGATAGGCCTCGTAGGCGGCGAGGCTCTCGAAGCCAATCACGGCGTAGGCGACGTTGTTGGTGCCCTCGTGTGGCAGGAAATAGCCAAAGAGCTCGCCGCCGCAGCGCGGAATGATGCGGCCCCAATTCTGGGCGTAGGCGGCAAATGCCTCGCGCTGGAACGGGTCGATCTCGTAGCGGATGAAGCAAGCGATCATGGCGGCGCTCCTGTCGTGAAGCGCCGCTTCTAGCCGAGCCCGCGCCGCCGATGTTTCGGCGATGGCCGAAGGATCGGATCCCGCACAATGGCGCGGTTGGCGCGTCTTGCGCCGCCGCCGCCGCGCCCCTAATTTCGCATCAACGCCGATGCGGGCGTAGTTCAGTGGTAGAACGTCAGCTTCCCAAGCTGAATGTCGTCGGTTCAATCCCGATCGCCCGCTCCAATTTTCCCAGGAGACGATGCCGTGATGCGAAACTTCGTTCTGGCCGCAGCCGGCGTTCTCCTGTTCGTCGCGAGTGCGGCCGCCGAGGGCCCGAGTCCGGTCGGCCGCTGGATGACCGAGGGCGGCAAGAGCCACGTGCAGATCTACCCGTGCGGGCCTCTTCTCTGCGGGCGCATCGTGTGGCTGCGCGAGCCGCTCGGCACGGACGGCCTGCCCAAGGTCGATCTAAAGAACCCCGATCAGTCCAAGCGCTCGCAGAAGATCGTCGGCCTCATGATGATGTGGAATTTCGCCAAGGCAAGCGATCCCGGCGAGTGGGAGAGCGGCCGCATCTACAACCCTGAAGAGGGCGAGACCTATAAATCGACGCTGAAGCTTCGCCCCGACGGCAAGCTCGAGGTCCGCGGCTATGTCGGCATCTCGCTGCTCGGGAAATCCCAATACTGGGAGCGCGCGCGCTAGGTTTGGGGCCGCTCGGAGCCGCGCGGACCCCGGCGGGACTGCGGCGCATTGCCCGAGGCCGCTCGCGGCGGCATTCGCTAGTGTCGCACCGCTCCTGAGAAGGCATCGAGACAATGCGGGCGTTTGTTGCTGGCCTCGGAATAATGCTGACGCTGGCAGCGGCGCACCCGGCCCGCGCCGCGGGCGCCAGCCCGATCGGTCGCTGGCAGACCGAGGGCGGCTGGAGTCATATCCGGATTTTTCAGTGCGGCCCGCATCTTTGCGGCCAAATCGTATGGCTCAAGGAGCCGCTCACCAAGGACGGCCGGCCCAAGGTCGATACGAATAACCCTGATCAGGCCAAGCGCGCGCAGACGATCGTCGGACTCACGATCATGTGGAATTTCGCCAAATCTTCCGATTCCGACGAATGGGAAGGCGGGCGCATCTACAATCCCGAGGACGGCGATATCTACAAATCCAGGATGAAGCTGCGCCCCGACGGCAAGCTCGAAGTGCGCGGCTATATCGGCATTTCGCTGCTTGGCGGAAGCCAGTATTGGGAGCGCGTCCGCTGACGCGCCAACGGCCTGGTCAGGCCTTGAGCTTGTAGCCGCGCTTGAACATCCAGTGGCAGACCGCCCAGAGCGCGGCGTTGACCGCGGCGACGACGAGCGCACCCACGAGCAGCGGGCCGTCGGCGCGGCCGATGAAGCCGGCGCGAAAGCCGTCGATCAGGAAAAACAGCGGATTGAGGTGGGCGAGCGTGTTCCAGGCGCCGGGCAGCCGCTCCACCGAATAGAAGGTGCCTGAGAGGAACGCGGCGGGCGTCACGATGAAATTCGTGACCGCGGCGATGTGGTCGAACTTGTCGGCCCAGATGCCGCCCATGAGCCCCAACAGCGACAGCATCAGCGACGCCATCGCCGCGTGATACAGGATGAGACCCAGATCGCGGATGTGCACCTCGACGAAGATCGTCATCGCCGCGACGCAGACGGTGCCGACCATCACCCCGCGCGTCACCCCCGCCAGCGCATAGCCGAGCGTCAGCTCCGAGGGCGAGAGCGGCGGCATCAGCACGTCGACGATGTTGCCCTGGACCTTCGAGATCACGAGCGATGAGGACGTGTTGGCGAACGCGTTCTGCGCGATCGCCATCATCACGAGCCCCGGCGCCAGGAATTGGTCGAACGGCGTGCCCGCGATGCTGCGCTGGTCGCCGCCGAGCGCGAGCGTGAAGATCGCGAGGAACAGCAGCGTCGTCACCACCGGCGCCATCAAAGTCTGCTGGCCGACCTTGATGAAGCGGCGCACCTCTTTCCGATACAGCGTCCAGGCGCCGCGGCCGTTGAAGAAGCCAATGTGGCGCGGGGCGGGCGGGCCGGCGGGCAGGGCCTGCGGCGCGGAGGCGAGGCCGGGGGCGTCGTTCATGGCGCGGGTATATGCGCCGCCGGCGCGGAGGCGGCAAGGCGCGACGCTCGCCGCGCTGCGGCACGGCGCAATTGCGCGGGACCTATGCGCAAACGAAGCGCGGGTCCGCCCACGCGGCGATTGACTTCGTGTGCCGGGCGTCGCGGAGTCAAGGCGGGCGCGTAACGCCGGTCTAACCCGGCGAGGCGCTCGAGGGAGGAAGTGAACATGCGAACCGTTTCGTTGCGGCTGGCCGCCGCTGTCTTCGTGTTCGTCTCGGCGTCCGGCGCCGGGGCCCAGCAGAAAATCAGCCTAACGGTCGCCGCCGGCCAGCCGGCGAGCGCGATACCCGGCTTGGCGCTGATCAGCAACTACGTCATTCCCGAAGTGAACAAGCGGCTCGCGAGTTCCGGCGCCGGCATCGAGATCTTCTGGAAGGAGGCCTACGCCGGGTCGCTCATCAAGCCCTATCAGATTCTCGACGGCGTCAAGGACGGCATCGCCGATATCGGCTACATCCCCACCGTTTTCTTCCCCGACAAGCTGCCGCTCGAGAACGTGACGTTCTACGCGCCGTTCATCACTTCCGACGTGGCGCTGATGGGCCGCATCATGCAGGCGCTGTACAAGTCGACGCCCGAAATGGGCGCGCAGTACGACGCGTTCAATCAGGTGCGTCTGGGCGGCCACGCCTACGATTCGTTCGAGCTGCTCACGACGTTTCCGGTGCGCAAATTCGACGATCTCAAGGGCCGCAAGATCGCTTCGGCGGGCGGCGCGCTCGCTTGGCTGCGCGGCACCGGCGCCGTCACCGTGCAGTCGAACATGATGGAGTACTACAACGGCACGAAGAACGGCGTGTACGAAGGGTTCATCTCCGCGCCGTCGGCGTTCCCGGGCCTGAAGTTCCCCGAGGCGGCGCCCTACGTGACGCGCGTCGGTTTCGGCGCGCAATATTCGACGGCGCTCACGATCAACAAGGCGACCTACGCGAAGCTGCCCGAGACGGCCCGCAAGATCCTGCACGCGGTCGGCGAAGAATGGTCGGCGCTCGCGGACCAGGCGCTCCAGAAGGCCGGCGACGCGGGCATCGCGAGCGTGGCCGGATTCAAGGGGCAGGTGTACGAGATGCCGCGCGAGGAACGCGTGCGCTGGGCCAATGCGATGCCCAACATCGCCAAGGACTGGGCGCGCGACGCGGAAAAGCGCGGTCATCCCGGAAGCAAGGTGCTCGCGGCCTTCATGGCCGAAGTGCGCAAGGCCGGAGTGACGCCTATCCGCGATTGGGACAAGGATTGAGTGGCCGTGGTTCGCTAGGCCGTTCGGAAATCGGAGCAGACATGATGGCCAAGAAGAAAAAGGCCGCCGCCGGCGCGCTCTATCGCATGAAGCAGGAGCGCGACGTTTACGTCACGATGCGCGACGGCGTGCAGATCGCGCTACGCATCTATCGCCCCGACGCGCCGGGCCGCTTTCCGGCGCTGCTTGCCGCTTCGCCTTACCAATACGACACCGACGATCTTCCGCACAGCGCCCTGTTCCTGTGGCACGAGGTGGGGCCGGTCGAGTGGTACGTGCGCGAGCACGGCTACGCCTATGTCC
>JBKOUH010000179.1:0-5495 GCA_046723285.1 Pseudomonadota bacterium | reverse complement strand
GCGCGGTGCGCGCCTTCAGGATCTCGGCCGCGAGCTCCGGCTTGGCCTTGGGGTCGATCACGCCCCGGAGACCGAGCTGATACATGTCGTCGTCCATGTCGACGAGCGTGAGCACTTCGAGCGCGCGGCGCTCGAGCGCGGCGTGGTCGGGCGCCCCGGCCTTCGCGTAGTCGATCCAGTCCGCCGCGGGGTCGTCGGGAATGTTGCCCGAGGATTCGGCGTCGGCGGTGTAGCGCGCGCGGTCGCGGCGATAGGCATCGTCGTCTGCCGGCGCCTTGAGCGGCCGGTGCTTCAAGCCGTAGAAGAGATTGTCACGCACCGTCGTCGCGAAGAGATAGGGCGAGGCGCCGACGAACGAGATATGCCGGCCGGTGACCGCTTCCGGGAGCTGCGTGAGCCGGTGGCTGCCGATCTGGATCGTGCCCCCCGTGGGCTCGAGCAGGCGCCCCAGCATCAACAGTAGCTCTTCCTTGCCGCTGCCGCCCGCGCCCAGCACCGCCGCGTGCTTGTCGAGCGGCAGCGAGAAGGTGGCGGCCTCGACGGACTTAACGCGTCCGTCCTCGCTGTAGGTGAGGTTGGCGACCGAGAGCGGGCCCGCGAGCTTGAAATCCGGCGCCGGATCTTCGTCCTGGACCTTCTCGTCGAGCACGCCGGGCGGATCGAATTGCTCCATGACCTGCTCGTACTTGATCCGCACGTCTTCTTTTTGCTGGTAGTAGGTCAAGAGCTCTTTCCAGGGCGAGGAAAGGTCTTTGTAGGCCGCAAGCACGGCCACGAGGGCGCCGAGCGTCAGCCCCGAAGGATCGTTGGTCTCGACCGCGCGGATCACGAAATAGCCGCCGATCGCATAGAAGAAGAACGGCGTGAGCTGAGCGAGAAAGTTGTTGAGGAACTTGATGAAGAACTTCCGCTTGAAGATGTCGTAGCGGATCTCGTAGATGCGGCCCAGGCGCCGCGCCGCATCGGCGCGTTCGTAGCGCGACGTGTCGTGGGCATGAATCTCGGCGATGCCCGAGATCGATTCGCCGATCTTGTCCGAAAGCTGGCGGGCCCCGCGCACGCGCTCCTTGGCGAGCAGGTTGACCTTGGCCTGCAGTTTCGGGATCAGCCAGAACTGGGCCGGGTAGAGCGAGATCGCGGCCAAGCCAAGCCAGAGATCCTGGACGAAGATGAACACGAGATAGACGAGCAACGTGCCGCCCTGATAGGCGGGGATCGACCAGGCCTCGCCGATATAGCCGCCGATGGGGTCGGTCTCGGCGATAACCATCGGGATGATCTCGCCCTGTGACACTTTTTTGAAATGCGGCAACGGAAAGCGCAGGATGCGCGCGTAAAGCTGAAAGCGAAGCCGGCGCAGCATCTGCTCGCCGAGACGGCCGGCATAGACGTTGAGGTGGTATTTCTGCGCGCCCGAGATCAGCACGAACAGCAGGAACGCGAAGCAGAGCGCCAACAGGAACGTTATCCGCTCCATGTCGGCGCCAAGGATGCCACGGGCCCAGCCCGGCTTCTCGCCCAGCGCCTCGTTAACGATGCGCTTCGGCAACTCCAGCGTGACGTAGGTAATCGGAAACGACAGCGCCGTCATGAACATGATGAACAGCTGCTGCCGGAGGCTGAAGCGCAGGATGAATTTGAATAGGCTACGTTCCATAAATGTCCCCGAACCCGCCGGAGGCGAGGCCCGCACCCCCGCCTCAAGCCACCTCCGCCCCCGGCAGGCGGCGTTGAACCGCTGCCCGGTTTTTGTGAGAATAGACGCTGCGCCGAAGGCTGACGATAGAAATTCCCGCCTGCGGGTCAAAGCGGCGGGCCGGCGAGCGCAGGGGGCGAACAGGCGTGCGAACCAGCGCGCGGCTTGGGGAGTGCTGAGGCCATGAAACGATTCTGGGCCGGAACCGCGGGAAGCGCCGCGGGTGGGGGGGCTTTGCGCGCGCCGGATACCGGCTCGGGCGGCCACCTGCGCGTCGGCGGCGGCACCTCGCGCATCCTCATCTACAGCCACGACACCTTCGGCTTGGGCCACTTGCGCCGCTGCCGCGAGATCGCGCACGACCTCGTCGACCGCGACGAGGAGCTTTCGGTGCTCATCCTCTCGGGCTCGCCGATCATCGGCAGCTTCGATTTCCGGAGCCGCGTCGACTTCGTGCGCGTCCCCGGCGTCATCAAACTGAGAAACGGCGAATACACCTCGCTCAATCTGAAGATCGCGCTCGAGCAGACGCTGGCCATCCGCGCCTCGATCATCCGCCACACCGCCGAGATCTTCGAGCCCGATCTCTTCATCGTCGACAAGGAGCCGCTGGGCTTGCGCGGCGAGATCGCCGATACGCTCGGCATGCTGAAGCGGCACGGCGTTCCCATCGTGCTCGGCCTCCGCGACGTGATGGACGAGCCCGAATTGCTGGCGCCGGAATGGGAGCGCAAGAACGTCGTTCCCGCGCTGGCCGAGCTCTACAACGAGATCTGGGTCTACGGCCTGCCGCAGTTCTGCGATCCGCTCGAAGGCATCGAGCTGCCCGCCTCGGTGCGGCGCAAGATGATCTACACCGGCTACCTGCGCCGCGGGCTGCCGTCGAAGGTACCGCCCATTCCCGACCTGAAGTTTGACGAGGAACCGTTTCTGCTGGTGACGCCGGGCGGCGGCGGCGATGGCGAGGCGCTCGTCGACTGGGTGCTGCGCGCCTACGAAACCGATTCCAACCTGCCCTGGCCGGCCATCATCGTGCTCGGGCCCTTCATGCCGCCGGAGCTCCAGCGCGAGTTCATGCAGCGCGCCGAACGCCTGGCCCGCGTCGAGGCCATCACGTTCTCGCCGCACATGGAAAGCCTGATGGCGCGCGCCGCCGGCGTCATCGCCATGGGCGGCTACAACACGTTCTGCGAGATTCTCTCGTTCGACAAGCGCGCGATCATCGTGCCGCGCACCAAGCCGCGGCGGGAGCAGCTGATCCGCGCGATGCGCGCGCAGGAGATGGGCTTGCTGAGCGTGCTCGTCGACGACGACAAGCACGAACCCAAGACGATGGCGACCGCGCTCCGGCATCTGCCGCAGCAGCGCACGCCCTCGGCCGTGATCGTGCCGGGCCTGCTGGACGGGCTGCCGAACGTGGCGCGCCTCGTGGAGCACGCGCTGGCCGAGACCTCGCCGCGTCCAATGAGCGTGGCGGCGCGCTATCGCGCCTAACTACCCAGTTTCGCGGGGGTGCGAGTCGCGGTTGGCGACGCGCGCCCTCGCGAAGTTGGGTACAAGATAACGAATCTAGGACCTGCCCCGGAATGCACGATCGAAGAATGAAACACCGATGGCGGGTCCTAGAGGTTTGGTGCTAAGCCCCGGCCATGGCGGCCGCACCCGTCGCTTTCGTCTTGAAGGGCTATCCGCGCCTCTCCGAAACCTTCATCGCCCAGGAAATCCGCTCGCTCGAGCGCCTTGGGCTGGATATCCGCATCTACTCCATGCGGCATCCGACTGAGGGCAAGCGCCACGCGGTGCATGACGAGATAAAGGCGCCGGTCGATTATCTGCCGGAATATCTCTATCAGGAGCCGGGCCGTGTGTTCCGAAGTTGGCGGAGCGCGCGGCACCTGCCCGGTTACGCAAGGGCGCGGCGGGCGTGGCGGCGCGATCTTGCGCGTGATCTCACGCCCAATCGCGTTCGCCGATTCGGTCAGGCCTGCGTGCTCGCCGCCGAATTGCCGGCGGACATCGTCCGCATCCACGCGCATTTTCTCCACACGCCGGCCAGCGTCGCGCGCTATGCGGCGCTGATGCGCGGCCTGCCGTGGAGCGTATCGGCACACGCCAAGGACATCTGGACGACGCCGGATTGGGAGGTCGCCGAGAAACTTGCGGATGCCGATTGGGCCGTCACCTGCACGCGCGCGGGCCAATCGCGCCTCGCCGGCCTGGCGCCGCGGCCCCAAGCGGTGGCGCTCGCCTATCACGGGCTCGACCTCGCTCGATTCCCGCCGCCGGCTGCGATGCGCCCGCCGCGCGACGGTAGCGATGCGGCGGCGCCGGTCATCGTGCTTTCGGTCGGCCGCGCGGTGCCGAAGAAGGGCTTCGGGACTCTGCTCGCGGCGCTGGCGCGCTTGCCGCAGGCGCTGGCCTGGCGTTTCGAGCATGTCGGCGGCGGACCGGATCTACTGCAGTTGAAGGCAGAGGCGGCGCGGCTCGGCATCGCCGAGCGCATTGCCTGGCACGGCGGACAGGCACAGGCGGCGGTGCTCGAAGCCTATCGCCGGGCCGATCTCTTCGCGCTCGCGAGCCGTGTGGCCGACGACGGCGACCGCGACGGCCTTCCGAACGTGCTGATGGAAGCGCAGAGCCAGGCGCTCGCCTGCGTCGCCACCGACGTATCGGCCATTCCCGAACTGATCGCCGATGGCGAAACCGGCCTTCTCGTGCCGCCGGAGAACCCAGCGGCGCTCGCCGTGGCGCTCGAGCGCCTGATCCGCGAGCCCGGCTTGCGCGCGCGGCTTGGCGGGGCCGGCCAAGCGAAGATCCGCGCGGCGTTCGATCATGATCGCGCCATCGGCGATCTCGCGCACCGCTTCGGGCTCGGCTAACGCCATGCGCATCGCATTCTACGCGCCGCTGAAGCCGCCTTCGCATCCGACGCCGTCGGGCGATCGGAGAATCGCCCGTCTACTGCTGAAGGCATTGCGCAAGAAGGGGCACGACGTGCGCGTCGTCTCGACATTCCGCTCATTTGAGGGCGGCGGCGAGCCTGCGGCGCAGCGCGTTATTAAGCAGCACGGCTCGGCGGAGGCTGAACGCCTTCTGCCCACCACGCTGAAGCGTTGGCGGCCCGAGCTGTGGTTCACCTATCACATCTATCAGAAGGCGCCTGATTGGCTGGGCCCGCCGATTGCGCGGAAGCTCTGTATTCCCTACCTCGTCGCCGAAGCGGCCTATGCGCCGCGGCGTTCAAAGGGCCGCTGGGATGAGGGTCTCGCCGCGGTCGCCGCCGCGCTGCGCCGGGCCGACACGGCGCTGATGCTCAACCCCAACGACGAGGAGTGCGTGGCGCCTCTGCTGCGCAAGCGCGCCGGCGCCATCCATACCGTGCAGGATATGCTGGTCACCGGAAAAGATTTCGTGCCTTGGATCCGGGGCGCACCGCTTCGCCCGGCCGCGGTCGAGCCGTTGCTGCCCTTCCTCGATACGGCACCCTACCGGCGCGCCTTCGCGCGGCGCGAAACGCACCGCCGCGCGGTGTCACGGCGGTTTCGCATCCCGCGATCATCGCCGTGGCTCCTCGCCGTTGGCATGATGCGGCCGGGCGATAAGCTCGCCTCTTATCGTCTGCTCGCGCGCGCATTGCGCGGGCTTGGGAAGCGGCCGTGGCGGCTCCTCATCGTGGGCGACGGCCCGGCGCGCGACGATGTCCGCAAGAGCTTCGCCGCACACCGCGGCCGGGTGCATTTTCTCGGTGCGCTCTCGGAGGCCGATCTGATTCCAGTTTACGCCGCAAGCGACCTCTATG
>JBKOUH010000514.1:0-10873 GCA_046723285.1 Pseudomonadota bacterium | reverse complement strand
GGCGCTCGGCCGGCGCCGGCGGCGATCCGGTCGCGGGTGTGTTCGGCGCCGACGCCGAGCAGCTGCGCTCCTTCGCCAAGCTTTGCGCCGACGCCAAGATGGGCCTCGCGGGCCAGGCCAATTTCCCGCTGCCCGCGGCGCAGGGCGGCCCCGGCATCCGCCGCATCCATGCGACGCCGGTGCCCGACCACCCCGGCCACATCGTCATCCGCATCCAGGACGTGCCGCATCAGCGCAATGTCGCCGCCGACGACCGCGAGCGCTTCGTGGCGCTGCTCGATGCGATCGGCCTGGGCTACTACGAGATCGACGTCAACGGCCGGCTCACCTATTGCAACGCCAACTTCGGCGAATGGCTGGGGCTGGCGCCGGCCGATCTCCTGGCCCGCGGCGTGCCGCTCGGAAGCCTGCTCGCCTCCGGCATCCCGCGCTCGGGCGCGCCCTACGATCCCTTCGGCGGCAGGAGCGGCGAGGGCAGCGGCCAGGTCGTGCTGCGCGGCTTCAACGGCCGCGATGCCGCCGTCCACATCGTCCAGACCGTGGCGCGCGACGGCCCGCCGGGACTGCTGGCGCGCGCGGTCGTGCGCGATCTTTCCGCCGAGCGCCGCTGGCGGCAAAGCCTCACCGAATCCGACGAGCGCTTGCAGCGCCTGTTCGACGACGCGCCGATCGGCTTGGCGCTGATCGATTCCACCGGCGTGATTCGGCGCTGCAACGATCCGTTCCGCGAGCTCTTCGGCGGCGAGGGCGGCGAGCTGCGCGGCATCCGCATCGGCGAACTCCTGACCGACGAAAGCCGCGACCGCCTTTACGAGCTGCTGCGCCACGCGCTTTCGGGCCAGGCCGAAGTCAAGTCGGTCGACTTGATGCCGCGCCGGCGGCCCTCGCGCGTCGTCGCCGCCGACCTCTCGCACATGGGCATCGATGGCGAGCCGCTGTTCGTCATCTATGGCCTCGATGCCACCGAACAGCGCACGCTGCAAAGCCAGGTGAACCAGGCGCAGAAAATGCAGGCGGTGGGCCAACTCGCGGGCGGCATCGCGCACGACTTCAACAATCTCCTCACCGCGATGATCGGCTATTGCGATCTCGTGCTGCAGCGCCACCGGCCGGGCGAGCAGAGCTTCGCCGACATCATGCAGATCAAGCAGAACGCCAACCGCGCGGCCGATCTGGTGAAGCAGCTCCTGGCCTTCTCGCGCCAGCAGACGTTGAAGCCCAAGGTGCTGAAGGTCACCGACGTGCTCACCGACTTGACGCATTTGCTGCAGCGCCTGGTCGGCACCAACATCTCGCTGCGCGTCGTGCACAGCCGCGATCTCGGCTTCGTGCGCGTCGACCAGGGCCAGTTCCAGCAGGTGATCGTGAACCTCGTCGTCAACGCGCGCGACGCGATGCCCGACGGCGGCACGATCACGGTCGAGACCAAGACCATGAAGCTCGCGCGCCCGATGCAGCGCGGGCACGAGCTGATCCCCGCCGGCGAGTTCGTCGAGATCGACGTCGTCGACGAAGGCACCGGCATCAGCTCCGAGAATCTGCAGCGCATCTTCGAGCCCTTCTTCACCACCAAGGAAGTCGGGCGCGGCACCGGCCTCGGGCTCTCGACGGTCTACGGCATCGTCAAGCAGACCGGCGGCCACGTGCTGGTCGAGAGCGTCGTTGGCAAGGGCTCGATGTTCACCGTCCTCATCCCGCGCTATCACCCGCAAAGCGAAGCCGAGACCGATCGCCCGGCGCTGAGCGGCGAAGTGCCGACGCGCGACTTGACCGGCGCCGGCACCGTCCTCGTCGTCGAAGACGAGGATCCGGTGCGCGCGTTCTCGGTCCGGGCGCTGCGCAACAAGGGCTACACGGTCATGGAGGCGCGCACCGGGCTCGAGGCGCTCGAAGTGCTGACGCGGCTCGACCGGCCGGTCGATCTCATCGTCACCGACGTGATGATGCCGCAGATGGACGGGCCGAGCCTGATCAAGAAGGTCCGCGAGAAGTGGCCGTCGACCAAGGTCATCTGCATCTCGGGCTACGCCGAGGAGAGCTTCCGCGACAAGATCGGAAGCTGGGACGACATCTGGTTCCTGCCCAAGCCCTACAGCCTCAACCAGCTCGCAGGTCTCGTCAAAGACGCGATCGGCGCCGGCAAACGCGCGGCGTGAGGCGGCATGCGCACCGCCCGAAGGCAATCCTCCCGCCGCATTGCGCCACTTCCGGAATGACGGATTGACAATCGGGCGCCGAGCAGCCTGCATTGGCGGCGCGGGAACCGAACGCAGCGGGCTGCGTTCTGTGGCAACCGCCAGTATTTCTTTTCCATGAACCGCAATACGAGGGGAAGATGGCCGCGTCGAGCGCCGCGCTACACGAATCCGCCGACAAGTTGACACCGGAGATGATCGACCGTCATCGCGCGATCGTCTCGCTGATGGAGGAGCTCGAAGCGATCGACTGGTACGACCAGCGCGTCGCGGCGTCCGCCGACGCTGAGCTGCGCGCGGTGCTGGCCCACAACCGCGACGAGGAGAAGGAGCACGCGGCGATGATGCTCGAATGGCTGCGGCGCCACGACGCCAAGCTCGACCAGCACCTCCGGACTTATCTCTTCAAGGAAGGCTCCGTGCTTGCGATCGAAGCCGGACAAGCGGCGGGCGACGCGGAAGGCGCAGAGAACGGCGCCGCCGCCGACGGCTCGCTTGGGATCGGCAGCCTCCGTGCCGCGGGTGAGACGCCATGAACCATCTCCATCGCGAACTGGCGCCGATCACGGCAACCGCCTGGGCCGAGATCGAGAGCGAGGCCAAACGGACCTTGAAGGCGAGTCTCGCCGCGCGGAAGCTCGTCGACTTCGTGGGGCCCAAGGGCCTCGCCACCTCGGCCGTCGGCACCGGCCGGCGCCAGGCAATCTCGGCCGGCGACGAACGCGGCATCGAGGCGAGTCTCCACGAATCGCAGCCGCTCGTCGAAATCCGCGTACCGTTCGAGCTTGCGCGCGACGAGCTCGAGGCCATCGACCGCGGCGCCAAGGACGCCGATCTCGAAGCGGTCGTCGCCGCCGCGCAGCGCATCGCGCGCATCGAGGACCGCGCGGTGTTTCACGGGCACGCCGCGGCGCTCATCAAGGGCATCTGCGAAGTGGCGCCCGGCGAGGCCGTCCCGCTCCCCGACAACTACGAAGATTATCCGCTCGCGGTCGCGCGCGCGTTGAGCCAGTTGCGTTCGGCCGGCGTCGACGGCCCCTACGCGATCGCGCTCAGCAAGCAGTGCTACACCGGCATCACCGAGACGACGAAGGGCGGCTACCCCGTCATCCAGCACGTGAAGCGCCTGCTCGACGGGCCGATCGTCTGGGCGCCCGCGCTCGACGGCGCCGCCGTGGTTTCGACGCGCGGCGAGGATTTCGAGCTCACGATCGGCGAGGACATCTCGATCGGCTATCGCGATCACGACCGCCAGAACGTGCGGCTCTACTTCGAGGAGAGCTTCACGTTCCGCGTTCTGACCCCCCACGCCGCCGTGCCGATGAAGCACGCGAAGAAGAGCGAGAAGAAGGGGCGGTAGAGCGCCACCGCGCCGCCCGAGCCCGTCGTCCTTCGCTTCGCTTGGGGCGACGGCGATGGCGAATTCCGCTATCCGAACTGCGGAAACAGCTTCAGCGCGTGGTCGCGCTCGATTCCGCGCAGCACGCCGGCGCCCAGGTTCATGGAGATGAGGCCCTTTACCGTGGCTTCGAGCGTGGCCTCGGGCGCGAACGGATAGTCGCTGCCGAACAGCACCTGCTGCGGCACGACGAGCTCCAACAGCGAGCGGAACGCGAGCCAGTTGGCCGAGAGCGCGGTGTCGTAATAGAGCCGCTTCAGTTCGGGGAGGACGCCGTTCGGCACCTTCTCCTTGTATTGCGGCCGCGCCGCCAGCCGCGCGATGCGCTCGGCCATGAACGGCACGGCGCCGCCGGCATGCGAGAAAATCCACTTGATGTTGCGGCAGCGCGCGAGAGTCCCGCCATAGAGCAGGCTCGTGATCGCGCGCGTGGTGTCGAACGGGAAGTCGAGCGTCGCCGGCGGATATTCCGGCTGGCACTGGTTGCACGTGGCCGTCGTCGGATGGAAGTAGACGACGGCGCCGCGCCGGTCGAGCTCGTCGAACACCGGCGCAAACGCGGAATCGCCCGGATATTTGCTGCCGTAATTCGTCATGAGGCCGATGCCGTCGGCCTTCAACTCGTCGAGCGCGTGGCGGATCTCGGCGAGGCTCGCATCGATATCGGGCAGCGGCAGGCCGGCGAAGACGCCGAAGCGCTTGGGGTGATCGCGTCGGAGCTTGGCCGCGTAGTCGTTGGCGTGGCGGCAGAGCCGCGCCGTCGCTTTGGCGTCGCCGAACCAGAATCCCGGCGCCGAGATCGACGTGACGGCGGTCGCGATGCCGTGCCGGTCCATGACCTCGATCGACTTGGCCGGCGACCAATCCGGCGTCTTGCCCGCGACGCTGATCGGCCCGATGCGGCCGTCGCCGACCTCGGCCACGTAATCGGGCGGCAGGATGTGGTGGTGCACGTCGATGCGGTGCGCGGGCATGCGAAATCCTTGAGGAAAGGGCGCCGCGGAAAGGGCGCGCGAAGAAGCGCTAAGCCGCCACGTTTTCCCGAGAAATGCAATGCGGATGGGCGAGGGGCGGACGCACGCCCCGTTCGCGCCGCCGAGTCAGCGTCACCGGCCAAGCCCGGCCGCCCAGTCCTCAGCCCAGGCATCGAGCGCGAGCAGGCTCGGCAGCAGGCGCCGCGCGACCGGCGTGAGCCCGTAGCCGCTGGCGCCGTCATGGGCCACGAGCTTCGCCGCGCCGAGTTCGTTAAGCCGCTCTTGCAGCACGCTCGGCGAGAGACCCCCACAGGCGGCTTGCAGCGCGCGGAAGGTGAGCGTCGCTGAACGCAGCTCCCAAAGGATGCGCAGCGCCCAGCGCCGGCCGAGGAGGTCGAGTGCCGCCATGATCGGGCGGCCGCTTTCTGAGCCGCGGACCCTCTTGCCGGGCAGCGGGGCGCCGGCGAGCGGCGCGCGAGAAGAGCGGGAGCGGGGCATGGCGGCCTTGTGCTTCGGAATTCGTAGCATTATGCTTCGGAAATAGTAGCAGAGATTTCCCGCCCGGAGAACCCCGATGCAGCGCCTTGCCCCGCTCGAACCGCCTTATACGCCCGAGGTCGATGCCGAATTGAAGCGCATGATGCCGCCCGGCCTGCCGCCGATCGCGCTGTTCCGCACCGTCGCCCACAATCCGCGCGTGCTCGGCCGCTGGCGCGGCGGCGCGCTGCTCGGCAAGGGCTCGATCACCTTGCGCCAGCGCGAGATCGTGATCCTGCGCGCGACGGCGCGGCTCGGCGCCGAGTACGAATGGGGCGTGCACGTCGCGTTCTTCGCCGACAAGGCAGGCTTCAGCGCGGCCGAGCGCGCCGCCACGGTCCGTGGCGGGCCCGCGGCGTGGAGCGGGGCGGAGGCGGTGCTGATCCGCATCGTCGATGCGCTGGTGGACACGGCGACGCTCGACGATGCGCTATGGCAAGAGGCGGCCGCGCACTTCTCGCCGGCCCAGCTCATCGAGATCCTGTCGCTCGTCGGCTTCTATCACCTGGTCGCGTTCGTCGTGAACGCAACCGGCGTCGCGCGCGAGCCGGGCGCGCCGGGCTTTCCCGCCGCCTGATCAGGATTCGTCTTCGGCGTCGGCGTCGGCGTGGAGCCGGTGGAGCAGCCCGTGCAGCCACGGCGCCACCAGCACGGCCGCGCTGCCGATGAACATCAATCCGCTGAACAGCGCGTAGCAGCCGGCGAAAATCTTGGCGCCGTCGTTTTGCATGGTGCTGACCGGGCCCATGCCGCCGAGGATCATCGAGGCGTCGAGGAACGAATCGACCCAGCTTTCGCCGTTGATGAAATGATAGCCGAGCATGCCGATAAAGAGCGCGCCGCCCACCATGCCGCCGGCGATCGCGCTCGCGCGCTGGAAGTGCTGTTTCGTAGGGGGGCGGTCGAGGCGGCGCTTCGGCTGCATGGCGTTCGTTCCTCCGAGTTGGCGGGCGAAGGGATATGGCCGGCGGTGCCGCCCGCGCAAAGAGAACACTTGACGAACTGGAACGAACGGGGTACAGGTGCGATGTGAATAAGGTTCCGTTGCGCCGGCGCGCGGCGCTGTGAAATAAGGAGGCGGGTTCATGTCGCAAGCGGCGGCGTTGCGGTTGGTCGACAAGGACGAAAAGAAGGAAATGGACAAGAACAAAGCGCTCGACGCGGCCGTGGGCCAGATCGAGCGGGCCTTCGGCAAGGGCTCGATCATGCGCCTTGGCGCCGGCCAGAAGCCGGTCGAGATCGAGTCCATTCCGACCGGGTCCTTGAGCCTCGATATCGCCTTGGGCATCGGTGGCCTGCCCAAGGGCCGCATCGTCGAAATTTTCGGGCCGGAAAGCTCGGGCAAGACGACGCTGGCGCTCCATGTCGTCGCCGAAGCCCAGAAGAAGGGCGGCGCCTGCGCCTTCGTCGACGCCGAGCACGCGCTCGATCCCTCTTATGCCAAGAAGCTCGGGGTCAACCTCGAGGATCTGCTGATCTCGCAGCCCGATGCCGGCGAGCAGGCGCTCGAGATCGCCGACACGCTGGTGCGCTCGGGCGCCATCGACGTGCTCGTGGTCGATTCGGTGGCCGCCCTCGTGCCCAAGGCCGAGCTCGAAGGCGAGATGGGCGATTCGCACATGGGCCTGCAGGCGCGGCTGATGAGCCAGGCGCTCCGCAAGCTCACGGCGTCGATTTCGCGCTCGCAGACGCTCGTCATCTTCATCAACCAGATTCGCATGAAGATCGGCGTCATGTTCGGCAATCCCGAGACCACGACCGGCGGCAATGCCCTGAAATTTTACGCCTCGGTGCGCCTCGACATCCGCCGCATCGGCCAGATCAAGGAGCGCGACGAGGTCGTCGGCAACCAGACCAAGGTCAAGGTGGTCAAGAACAAGGTGGCGCCGCCGTTCAAGGTCGTGATCTTCGACATCATGTACGGCGAAGGCATCTCCAAGGTCGGCGAGTTGGTCGACATGGGGGTCACCGCCGGCATCATCGAAAAATCCGGCGCCTGGTTCTCGTTCGACGACCAGCGCATCGGCCAGGGGCGCGAGAACGCCAAGCAGTTCTTGAAGGACAATCCCGACATCGCCGACAAGATCGAGGCGAAGCTGCGCGAGAACGCGGGCGTGCTCGCCGGCAAGATGGAGCTGATCGGCGCCGAAGAGGGTGGCTCCGACAACGAATAGCCGCCCCGCAACCGATTCTCTTGGCCGAGAACGGGCGCCGGTTCCGAAAAGGGGCCGGCGCCCGAAATTCGTTTGGCCGCCTCCGCTCCTCGCTCCGCTGTTGAGGCGCGATGCCGGTGCCGGTAAAAGCCATGCGCCGCCCGGCGCGACCGTTGCGCGGGGCGGTCGCCGAACCAACATAAGAGCCATGAGCACAGGCAACGACATCCGCGCGAGCTTTCTCGATTTCTTCCGGCGCAACGGCCACGAGGTCGTGGCGTCGAGCCCGCTCGTGCCGCGGAACGACCCCACCTTGCTGTTCACCAACGCCGGCATGGTGCAGTTCAAGAACGTCTTCACCGGCGTCGAGAAGCGCGACTACAAGCGCGCCACGACGTCGCAGAAATGCGTGCGCGCGGGCGGCAAGCACAACGACCTCGAGAACGTCGGCTACACCGCGCGCCACCACACCTTCTTCGAGATGCTCGGCAACTTCTCGTTCGGCGACTACTTCAAGGAGCGCGCGATCGAGCTCGCCTGGACGCTGATCACCAAGGAATTCGGCCTCCCCAAGGAGAAGCTCACCGCCACGGTCTATTCCGAGGACGACGAGGCGTTCGGCCTCTGGAAGAAGATCGCGGGCCTGCCCGAAAGCCGCATCGTCCGCATCGCGACCTCGGACAATTTCTGGTCCATGGGCGAGACGGGCCCCTGCGGCCCGTGCTCGGAGATCTTCTACGATCACGGCCCCGATTTCGCCGGCGGCCCGCCCGGCAGCCCGGATCAGGACGGCGACCGCTTCATCGAGATCTGGAACCTCGTCTTCATGCAGTACGAGCAGGTGACGAAGACGGAACGCGTGCCGCTGCCGCGTCCCTCGATCGACACCGGCATGGGTCTCGAGCGCCTCGCGGCCGTGCTGCAGGGCAAGCACGACAACTACGACACGGATCTGTTGCGCCCGATCATGGAAGCGGCGGCCGGCTTCGTCGGCGCCGGGCCCGACGGCGCGGTGCGCCCGAGCTTCAAGGCGATCGCCGATCATCTCCGCTCGTCGTGCTTCCTCATCGCCGACGGCGTGCTGCCGTCCAACGAGGGGCGCGGCTATGTGCTGCGCCGCATCATGCGGCGCGCGATGCGTCATGCCTACATGATCGGCGCCAAGGAGCCGCTGATGTGGCGGCTCGTGCCCTCGCTGCTGCACATCATGGCCGGGCACTATCCCGAGCTGAAGCGCGCCGAACCGCTGATGACCGAAACCTTGAAGCTCGAGGAGACGCGCTTCAAGCAGATGCTCGAGCGCGGCCTGCGCCTGCTCGAGGATGAGGCGAACAGGCTCGGCGCGAAGCAGCCGCTCCCGGGCGCGGTCGCGTTCCGGCTCTACGACACCTACGGCTTCCCGCTCGACTTGACCCAGGATATCCTGCGCGGCCAGGGCCGCGCGGTCGACGCCGCCGGCTTCGAGCGCGCTATGGAGGAGCAGCGCTCGGCCGCCCGCAAGGCCTGGTCGGGCTCGGGCGAGCGCGCCGAAGAGACGATCTGGTTCGAGCTGCGCGACCGCGTCGGCGCCACCGAATTCCTCGGCTACAGCGATGAGAAGGCCGAAGGCGTCGTGAAGGCGCTCGTCGTGAACGGCAAAGAGGTCGAGGAGGCCGGCCCCGGAACCGAGGTCGCCATCCTCGTGAACCAGACCCCGTTCTACGCCGAATCGGGCGGCCAGACCGGCGACCACGGCACGATTGCCGCCGCGTCCGGCGCGCTCGTCAAGGTGCGCGACACGGTCAAGCGCGCCGATGCGCTGCACGTCCATCTCGGCACGGTCGAGCAGGGCAAGATCAAGCTCGGCGATCCGGTCGAGCTCGAAATCGACCACGACCGCCGGCGCAAGCTGCGCGCCAACCACTCGGTCACGCATCTCGCGCACGAGGCGCTGCGCCGCGTGCTCGGCTCGCATGTCACGCAGAAGGGCTCCGAGGTGCGCGCCGACGGCATGCGCTTCGATTTCAGCCACACCAAGGGCCTGTCGCCCGAGGAGATTGCCAAGGTCGAGGACGACGTGAACGCGCGCATCCGCGGCAATGCCGAGGTGATCACGCGCCTGATGACGCCCGACGAAGCGGTGGCGGCCGGCGCACTCGCGCTGTTCGGCGAGAAATACGGCGACGAAGTCCGCGTCGTCTCGAGGGGCGAAGACGATGCCGCGCAGGGTGCGGTCGGCAAGCCGCACTATTCCACCGAGCTTTGCGGCGGCACGCATGTGCGCCGCACCGGCGACATCGGCCTGTTCAAGATCGTGAGCGAGGGTGCTGTCGGCGCCGGCTTGCGCCGCATCGAAGTCGTCACCGGCCCCGGTGCCGAGTCCTACGTCCGCGATGAAGAGAAGGCGCTCCGCGCGGTCGCGAATACGCTCAAGGCGACGCCGCACGAAGCCGCGCAACGCATCCACGGGCTGCTCGACGAGCGGAAGAAGCTCGAGCGCGACCTCGCCGATGCGCGCCGCGCGCTCGCGATGGGCGGCGGGGCCGCGAAATCGGCCGGCGACGAGGCGAAGTCGATCAACGGCATCAAGTACATCGGCCGCAGCGTCGCCGACGTGCCGGCGCGCGACCTGAAGCCGCTCGCCGACGAGCTCAAGAAGAAAGTGGGCTCGGGCGTCGTCGCCGTGATCTCGTCGAGCGAAGGCAAGGCCTCGATCGTCGTCGGAGTCACCGAGGATCTCGTGAAGCGCATCAGCGCCGTCGATCTCGTGCGCGTGGGCTCGGCTGCGTTGGGCGGGCAGGGCGGCGGCGGTCGCCCCGATATGGCCCAGGCCGGCGGCCCCGATCCTTCCAAGGCCGACGCGGCCCTCGCCGAGATCGAGAAAGCGCTGATGCAGAAGCTGGCGGCTTGATGGGTGCCGGCGCGCTTCAACGCATCGACGATCTCCTCGCGGGCACGGGGCTGTTCGTCCGCGGCGCCTTTCATCCTTCTCCGGACGACGGCGTGCGCGCGCTGGCCGATGGGCGCGCGGCGGAGACGGTCGCGCTCGTGGGCAACGCCGGCAAGGCGATGTGGAGCGCGTTCCGCCGCGACATGCCCGTGATCGCCGGCAAGGACCCGCTCGATGGCTGGGTCGATGCGCATCTCGAGCGCGCGGCCGCCGCGGTCGGCGCCGAGATCGTGTTCGCGACGAGGAAGCCCTGGCCGCCGATCCAGCGCTGGGCGATGAAGGCCGGCGGCGTGCACCGCTCGCCGATCGGTATCCTCATCCATCCCGATTTCGGCCTCTGGCACGTCTACCGCGGCGCGCTGCTGTTTGCCCGTAAGCTCGCATTGCCTTCAATGCGAGCGGCGGCAAGCCCCTGCGAGACCTGCGCCAAGAAGCCGTGCCTTACCGCATGTCCCGCCGACGCGTTCAAGCCCGAGAGCTTCGACATGCACGCCTGCGTCGGCCATGTCGAGAGCCGCAAGGGCAAGGCTTGCGCCACAGGCGGCTGCCTCGCGCGCCGCGCCTGTCCCGTGGGCCGAGCGCACGCCTATGTGCCCGAGGAAGGGGCGTTCCACATGGACGCGGTGGTCCGCACCGTGCGCCGCTGGGCCGCGATCGCGGGCAAAGGCGAGCATGCGGGCGAAGGC
>JBKOUH010000512.1:0-3366 GCA_046723285.1 Pseudomonadota bacterium | reverse complement strand
GATCACGACCTGCTGGTGCAGCGGGATAACGGCCATGTCGCCCATGTAGATCTTCGTCGCCTCGACGATCATCGCGTCGCGCTTCGCCTTGTCGGTCTCGACCTGGATCTTGTCGGAGAGCTCGTCGAATTTCGCATTCGAATAGCCGCCGACGTTGAACTGGCCCTTCTTGGTCTGCGCATTGCGCGTCATCAAGAGATTGAGGAAGGCGTCGTGCACATCATAGGTGCCGGCAGTCCAGCCCAGCATGAAGAAGCTGGTCTCGAAGCGCGGCGCCAGGATCTGCTCGAAGAATTTACCCTTGGTCTGTGCGTGGAGGTTTATCTTCACGCCGATGCGCGCGAGCATGCCGACGACCGCCTGACAAATCTTCTCGTCGTTGACATAGCGGTCGTTCGGGCAGTCGAGTGTCACCTCGAAGCCGTTGGGATAGCCTGCGTCGGCGAGCATCTTCTTCGCCTGGTCCGGCTTCAACAGCGCCGGGCGCTTGTCGAGTTCCTTGTGGTAGCCGTTGATGACGTTCCCCACCATCTCCGCGGTCGGGAACGACTGGCCGCGCATGACCGACTTCTGGATCGCCACGACGTCGATCGAGCGATAGATCGCCTCGCGCACCCGCTTGTCCTTGAACGGGTTCTTGCCCTTGATGTTCGAGAACTGCAGCTCGGCGCGGTCGACGTCGAAGCCGAGATAGACGACACGCGTCTCGGGCTTCTGGACGATCTTGGTATTGGGATCCTTGGCGATCTTGTCGGTGTCTTGCGGCGGGATCGTGTAGATCATGTCGATCTCGCCCGAGAGCAGCGCGGCAACGCGCGTCGCCGCGTTGGCGATCTTCGAGAACACGACTTCGGTAACGTTGCCCTCGCGCTTGTCCCACCAGTTGGGATTGGCGACGAGCACGGTCTTCACGTCGGGCTCGCGGGTCTTCAGCATGAAGGGCCCGGTGCCCATCGCGTTGCGCGTGGCAAAATTCTCTTCCTTCTTGGTGAGATCGCCCACGGTCTCGGCCTTGTTCTTCTCGGCCCTGGGCTTGGACATGATCATGATGACCGCCCACTTGTCGGGTAGCAGCGGATCGGGAACGTTGGTGTCGACCTCGATGCGGTGATCGTTGACCTTGCGGACCTGCTTCACGGTGCTGAAATAGGTGAGCATGTTCGAGCCCTTCCCGTTCGCGCGCGCAAGCGAGAAGACCACGTCGTCGGCCGTGAAGGGCGTGCCATCTTGAAATTTCACGCCTTGGCGGAGATCGAAGTACCAGGTTGTCGGCGACGCCAGGCCCCATTTCACCGCGAGGCCGGACTCAAGCTTCAAGTTCTTGTCGCGCCGGATGAGCGGCTCGTAGATGTTGAGAAGGAAGCCGAGGCGGAACGATTCGTTGAGCGCATTGGGATCGAGCGAGTTCGCGTCGCCGTCATTGGCCCAGCGGAACGTTTTCCCCTGAGCGTCGGCCGGCGCCGCTGCGAACGGCGCGGCCAGGGCGAGCGCAAGCGCGGCGCCGCCCGCCAAGATCAATCGTCGGGTTTCGAACGACATTGAGTGCCTCCCAAGCAACAAAAGGCGCCGGCACAATGCCGGCACCACCGGTCCGCCCCTGCACCTTCGGCGCATTCCCTTCGGCCGGACCCGATTGGCGCGAATTCAAGCCCGGCGTCTTTCCCGCGTCAACGTCCCAACGACCTCCCCCGGGGTCACCGCAGCTTCGGATTGAGCGCGTCGCGCAGCCAGTCGCCCAGCAGATTGACCGCCAGCGAGAGGATGATGAGGGCCAACGCGGGAAAGAGCGTGATCCACCACTCGCCCGAAAATAGGAAGTCGTTGCCGACCCGGATGAGCGTGCCGAGCGAGGGCGAGGTCGGCGGCAGGCCGACGCCCAGGAACGAGAGGGTCGCCTCGGCGATGATGGCGAGCGCCAGGCCGAGCGTGCCGATGACCAGCACCGGGCCCATGACGTTCGGCAGGATGTGCCGCAGCATGATGGTGAGCGAGGGCACGCCGATCACGCGCGCGGCGGCCACGTAGTCCTTCGATTTCTCGACCAAAGTCGCGCTGCGCACGACTCGGGCGTATTGCGGCCAGCTGGCCAGGCCGATGGCGATCACGAGGACCAAGGAGGCGTAGTCCTCCTTGCTGTTAGGGGGCAGTAGCGCGCGCACGACGCCGTCGATGAGCAGCGCCAGGAGGATGCCGGGGATCGTGAGCTGCACATCGGCGACACGCATCACGGCCGATTCGTACCAGCCGCTGAAATAGCCGGCGGAAAGGCCGAGGAGGATGCCGATCAGCATCGCGAGGGCCACCGCCGCGAACCCGACGAAGATCGACAAGCGCCCGCCATACATGATGGTCGAGAGCATGTCGCGGCCCTGATTGTCGGTGCCGAACAGGAAGCGCCAATCTCCGCCTTGGGTCCAGGCCGGCGCCTTGAACGCGTCGTTGATGTCGATCGAGGCGGGGATGAACGGCGTGTGCGGCGCCAGCAGCGGCGCGAACACCGCCCCGAAGATGAGGCCGAACGTCACGATCGCGGCGACCACCGTCGTCGGCGAGCGGCGGAAGCTGTAGAAAAGATCGCTCGCGCGAAACCGCGCCCAGCGATGGCGCACGCCGGCGCCGATGAGGCGGTCGCGGAGCCGGTCGGCGTTCATGCGTGCCCCGCCGCTACGCGATCGGCGCGCAGCCTCGGATCGATCGCGGCGTAGAGCACGTCGACCGTGAAGTTGATGACGACGAAGATCAGCGCCGCCAACACGAGATACGCGGTCATGATCGGCACGTCGGCGAACTGCACCGACTGAATGAAGAGGAGGCCCATGCCCGGCCACTGGAAGACGGTTTCGGTGATCGTCGAGAAAGCAATCAGCGAGCCAATTTGGATGCCGGCGACGGTGATCACCGGCACAAGCGTGTTCTTGAGCGCGTGGCCGAAGTGCACGGCGCGGTCGGTCAGGCCCCGGGCGCGCGCGAACTTGATGTAGTCGGTGCGCAGCACCTCGAGCATCTCGGAGCGCACGAGGCGCAGGATGAGCGTGAGGTTGAAGAGGCTGAGCGTCACTCCCGGTAGGACAAGATGGCGCCAGCCCTCGGCGGTTAAGAGTCCGCTCTGCCAGGCGCCGATGTCGACGGTGTCGCCGCGGCCGAACGACGGGAGCGAGATCATCGCGACGTCGGCGCAATCGAACAGCAGCGCGCCGAAAAGATGGACACCGTGGACGCAGCTCTTGGGCAAGACCGCGAAGCCGTAGATGAGCAGAATGCCGATGACGAAGGTGGGAAGCGACACGCCGACGAGCGAAATCGTCATGATCGCACGACTGCTCACCGCATTGCGCCGGAGGCCGGTAAAGACGCCGCCGATGACGC
>JBKOUH010000046.1:0-3206 GCA_046723285.1 Pseudomonadota bacterium | reverse complement strand
GGTCTGTGGATGAACGTGAGCCCTTCGCGCAGCGCTAGCGCGGCTTCGGAGCGCGAACCGCAACCACTTGATTTGCTCTCGATTTTGTAATGTAACCGCCCTATATTTTGCGCCGCGATGATGACCACAAACACAGTGCCTCAACCGGAACCACGGTTCGACGCGGCCGCACGCCGCGTCCGGTTGAGGCCGCGCGCCTGAGCGGTGGAGAGACCGAGCCGTGGCGCCAGAAAACCACCCCGCTCTGGTCTTGAACGCGGATTTCCGCCCGCTCAGCTACTTCCCGCTTTCGGTCTGGCATTGGCAGGATGCGGTCAAGGCCGTGTTCATGGAGCGCGTCAACGTGCTCTCCGAATACGAGCGCGTCGTGCACTCGCCCTCCTTCGCGATGAAGCTGCCGAGCGTGATCGCGCTCAAGGAATACGTGCCGCAGGCGCGCCGGCCGGCATTCACGCGATTCAACGTATTCCTGCGCGACCGCTTCACCTGCCAATATTGCGGCGCGAGCCGCTCGGCCGAGCACCTCACCTTCGATCACCTGATCCCGCGCTCGCGCGGCGGACGGACCATGTGGACCAATGTCTGCACCGCCTGCGCTACCTGCAATCTGCGCAAGAGCAACCGCCTGCCGCGCGAATGCGGCATGTTCCCGCGCCGCTATCCGCACGAGCCCTCGACTCAGCTGCTGCAAGAGCACGGGCGCCAGTTCCCGCCCAACTATCTGCACGAAAGCTGGGCCGACTATCTCTACTGGGATACCGAACTCGAGCCGGCGTAGCCGCTTCGCGCACGACCTTCGGCTTTGAGAGAGGCGCAGCGACTCCGATCAGATTCGTTCGCTCAACCAGATTGCGAGGCGCGACGCGTTTTTGATCGCGGCGGTGAGCGGCGCGTAGAGCGGCGCGTCCTTGGCGCCATGGTCGAGCGCCGTCGCGCGGTGCTCGAGCTCGTCCTCGCGGAATTCCTCGATCGTATCCTTGAGCTTCGGCTCCTCGCCGCCGAGGCGCCGGGCCTGACTGCGATAATGCTCGTCGATCGCCTCCTCGACGGCGACCGTGCAGGCCATCGCCGCCTTCTCGCCCAGCATGGCCGTTGCGGCGCCAACAGCGAACCCGGCCACGTGCCAGAGCGGTTGCAGCAGCGTCGGCCGGACGCGGCGCTCGACCATCAGCTGGTCGAACTCCGCGAGATGGCGCTGCTCCTGCTCGGCCATACGGCGCAGCGTCGGCGCCGCGCGCGTGCGCCCCAGCACCGCGATCTGCCCGGCATAGATGCGGACCGCGCCGTATTCGCCGGCCTGGTCGACGCGGATCATGCGCGCGATCGCGGCTTCGCGCCCGGGCTCGCCGGGCATCGCCTCGTCGACCGTTCCCTTGTCACGGGTCGGGTACGGCCGCGGTTTCATCGCCCGGGGCCGGCGGCCAATGCCGCGCGGAACGCGATCGCGGCGAACATCAGCGAAAAGATCACGTTGTAGGCCGCCATCGAAAGGCCGAAGAGCGACCACGCGATCTGGTCGCAGCGCGGCGCCGGACGCTGGTTCAAGGCCTTCGTCAGATCGTCGGCACCGAGCGGCGAATCGTCGGCGCCACCCTCGCAAATGGAAAGCCCGGCCCACCATTTCTGCTCGACGCCGACGTGGAACACACCGATCGCCGCGGTGACGAGAAGAGCCACGCCGATGAAGCCCAGCAGCCACGGGCGGAGCGAGCCCGGCCCCAACGCCAGCGCGCCGGCGGCGAGCACGACCACAGCAAGGTGCGGCCAGCGCTGCCAAAGGCAAAGCGGGCAGGGCGCCAGCTTCATCACGTATTGGAAGAACAGCGCGCCCAGCAGCAAACCGCCGCTGCCGAGCAGCAGCAGCAGGGGGGCGTAGCGCCAGAGGGTCGGGTTCCGTGCGGCGAGGGTCGTCATCGGCGTTTTATATCGCCGCCATTGCGGCGGAGCCATGGCGGAACGCGGGGGACCCGGCCGCGCTCGAGGCGCGCGGCGGGCGCGGGTTCAGCGCCCCGTCCGGGGCCGATCAAGCAGTTGATCCCGAACAGAATCGGGGCCGGTCAGAGGAACTTGGCGGCGACGATGAAGCCGCCCACCAAAATGACGAGGAACGCGGTCGTCACGAGCGTCAGATACTTCTCGACGAAGGTGCGGATCGACGGGCCGAAGGTCTTCAACAACGCCACTTCGGCGTAGAAGCGCACGCCGCGCGTCGCAATCGACGCCAGGACGAAGACGAGAAAATTGTACTCTGCAAGACCGCTCGCGATCGTCACGAGCTTGTAGGGGATGGGCGTCAATCCTTTGATGAGGATGATCCAGAGCCCATACTTTGCATAAGCTTCGTGGAATTGCTGCGCGCCCTGCTGCAGCCCGTAAAGGTCGATCAGCCAGGTGCCGAGCGTGTGGTAGAGGAAATAGCCGATCGCGTAGCCGAACATGCCGCCCACGACCGACGCCGAGGTGCAGACCAGCGCGATCGTCCAGCCGCGGTCGGGCCGCGCCAGCACCATCGGAATGAGCAGGGCGTCGGGCGGAATCGGGAAGAACGAGCTTTCGGTGAACGACACGGCGCCCATCGCCCACATCGCATGTGGCTTCGAGGCGAGCGCGATCGTCTTGTCGTACATGCGGCGGAGCATGCGGGCGTGCGCCGGGGATGAGCCCCATGAGGCGCCGACGCTTAGCAGCCGCCGCGCCGATGCGCAAATTCCCGTGCGCGCGCTTGCGGCCGGTCTCGCCGGGGGCGCAAGATGCGGCAGGGATCAGGTTCGCGCCGCGCTCGCGTCTCGCAAGCGCGCCCGCCGTTCGGAGGTGATCGATGCTTCGTGGTTCGCTCTTCGCACTCGTCTTCACCGTCGCCGCCATGGCGCCGGCCGCGGCTCAGCAACAACCCAATCCGCGCGAGGGCGAGCGCTTGGCCAAGCAATGGTGCGCGAGCTGCCATCTCGTGGCGCGCGACCAGCAAGGACCGGCGCCTGACACGGCGCCCACCTTCGCCTCGATCGCGGCGCGCCCGCAGGCGACGGCCGGCTCGCTCAGCGTCATCATTCAGATGCCCTATCCGCGCATGCCGCAGATCGCCCTCTCGCGCGACGAAGTCGCGCATATCATCGCCTATATCCTGACCTTGAAGCCCTGAGTGCCGCCTGGGCGAGCGGCCGCGCCGGCTTGCAATACCATTTCTCCTCTGGCATCTGACCTCCGAT
>JBKOUH010000245.1:0-11304 GCA_046723285.1 Pseudomonadota bacterium | reverse complement strand
GATCGACAGACAGTAGCCGTGATCGATGCGCCGATAGGCGAGCCCTGCCGCTTCGAGCCGACGGCAAATCTCCTCTAGGGTTTCCCGGTCGGTCTTGAAGGCGATGTGTTGCCCGGTCTCCGGCTTGGTCGGCTTCAGGCGCTCATAAACGTCGGGATCGGCATACTGGAAGAAGGCGAGGGCGCCGCCATCGGCCAAGCCGTAGAAGGTGTGGCAGTAGTCGATATCGCGCTGAAGTTCGGGGTTGAACGCGCGCTCGCACCAAGTGGCGACCAGCGACATTCCCAGGATCTCCTCGAAAAATTTTCGATTCGCCTCCTGGTCCTTGATCACGATCGCGTAGTGATGAAGGCGCTGCGGCAGCCGCGGCAGCAGCTTGCGATGGGCGGCTTGTTCGGCAGTGGCCATGCTCCAATCTCCCATTGCGATGAACGACGGATGCTACATCGTCAGTACGATTTTCCCGAAATGCGCGTTGGCGCGCATGCGGGCGTGGGCGGCGGCGGCCTGATCGAGGGGAAAGCCGCTGTCGATCGGCAGCGCGAGCTTGCCCGCGGCGACCGCATCCCAGAGGTCGGCGCGCATCCGGCGGACGATCTCCGCCACTTCCGCCGGCGTGCGGGTGCGGAACGTGACCCCGATATAATCGAGGCGCTTCAGCGCGTGTAGATCGAAGTTGAAATCCGCGTGGGTGCCGCCCAGGCGGCCGACATTGACGATGCGGCCGAGGATACGCGCCGCCTTCATGCTTTGCTCGATGACCGGTCCCGAAATCATGTCGACGATGAGGTGAACGCCCTGGCCCGCGGTGGCGCCGAGAACGGCGTCCGCCCACTTGCCGTCACGCGTGTCGACGACGGCATCGGCGCCGAATTCCTTGAGGCGGCCGCGCCGCGCCTCGTTCGTGGCACTGCCGATCACGACCCCCGCCCCCATGTGGCGCGCGATCTGCAATCCCATCAGGCCCACGCCGGAGCTTGCGCCCTGGATGAGCACGGCTTCTCCCCGCTGGAGACGTCCGTGGGTCACGATCGCGTCGTGCATGGTCAGAAGAGCGAGCGGCAGGATGGCGGCGCTCTCGAAGCTCATCGCCTCCCGCGGGATCGGCATCGCGCGCGCGGCGTCGCACATCGCGTACTCGGCATATCCGCCGGAACCGGAGCACATGACCCGGTCGCCGGGCCGCAACGCGCTCACGCCCGCGCCGACCTCCGCGACGACACCGGCCCATTCGAGGCCGATCGGCTTGCCCCACGAGTCGCGCGAGGCGACGCCGGCGCCTTTCGCGGCGTTCAAGTCGGCGCGGTTGAGGCCCGCCGCGCGCACCGCGACGAGCACCTGGTTGGGGCCCGCTTGCGGCCGCGGCACGTCGCGGATCTCAAGGCCGTTCTCGCTGGCGACGGCGGCTTTCATGACCTGCGCTCCATCGATGCCATGATCTCCCGCCGCCTGGCGCGTATGCGCTGCTCCATTCCGCGCACGCTGCCGCCCGAGCCGCCCAGATAAGCATCCTGGACGACGGCATTGTCCAGCAGGGCAGCGGCCTCGCCCTCGGCCGTGATCTTCCCGTTCTCGAGAACGTAGCCGCGATCGGCAATATCGAGAGCCGCGCGCGCGTTCTGCTCCACGACGAGAATGGTCCCGCCGGCGTCGCGAAGGCTCGTGATCTGCTGGAAGATGCGCGCCACCATCAGCGGCGCGAGCCCGAGCGACGGCTCGTCGAGCAGCATCAGCCGGGGCCTCGACATCATGGCCCGGGCGATGGCGAGCATCTGCTGCTCGCCGCCGCTGAGCGTCTGGGCGGATTGGGTCCTGCGCTCGCCCAGGATCGGGAACTGTCCGAACTGCTCTTCCAGCGACGCAGCCACGCCGGCGCGGTCGTTTCTCGTGTAGGCGCCGAGGCGCAGATTCTCTTCGACGGTCATCGTGCCGAACAGCTGGCGGCGTTCCGGTACCTGCGCGATTCCCGCGCCGACGATCGCCGCCGTCGATACGCGCGCGATCGACCTGCCGTCGAAGCGGACATCGCCCGCCCACAGCGCGATCATGCCCATCACGGTATTCAGCAGAGTGCTCTTGCCCGCGCCGTTGGCGCCGATCAGCGCGACGATCTCGCCCGCCTTCACGTCGAGCGTGACCTTATCCAGCACACGGATACGGCCGTAGCCGCTGGAGACGCCCTGGAGCTCAAGCAGCGGTTTCATATGCTTCCGTGCCCAGATACGCCGCGACCACCGCCGGCTCCGCGCGAATGCGGTCCGGCGGACCATCAGCGATCTTCTTGCCGTGATGCATGACGACGACTTTGTCCGCGAGGCCCATCACCACGCGCATGTCGTGCTCGACCAGGAGAACGGTGATCCCGAGCGCCGCGATCTGCGCGATCAGCTCCGCCAGCCGCTCCGTCTCCGTGTCGTTGAGGCCGGAGGCCGGCTCGTCCATGAGCAACAGCGTGGGCTGCAGCGCCAAGGCGCGCGCGATCTCGACCAGCCTCATGTGGCCGAACGAAAGCTCGTTCGCCATGAGGTTCTCGGCGCCTTGCAGGCCTACGAATTTCAGGCAATCGAGCGCGACGCGCCGGACATCGTTTTCGTCGCGCCGCACGCGCGGCAGCTTCGCCGAGATCGCGAGGATGCCCGACGTCTGGAGCCGGTAGCGGCCGCACATGACGTTCTCGAGAACCGTCATGTTGTCGAACAGCTGCAGGTTCTGGAATGTTCGGCCGATGCCGAGCTCGGCGATCCGGTTGGGCAACAGCAGCTCGATCGGCTTGCCCGCGAACTTGATGGTTCCGCTGTCGAGCGGCTGATAGCCGCCGACGAGGTGCAGCAGCGTCGTCTTGCCGGCGCCGTTGGGGCCGATCAGCGCCGTGATCGAGCCCGCCTCCACGGTGAAGCTCACGTCGTCGACGGCCCTGAGGCTTCCGAAGGACCGTTTGGCGCTCGAGACGTCGAGCAGCGGCGTGCCTGCTTGTGGCGCATCCGCGAGCCGCGGGAGCGCCGTCGGCTGAGGCTCCGTCACCGAGGGCGGCTTGCCGCCGCGGGCGCCGGTCAACCGGTCGAACCGGTCGCTGATCCATCCCGCGAAGCCGCGCTGGAAGGCGATCAGCACGACCGCCGTGAGCGCGCCCATGATCACCGTCTCCCACATCGGCAGCGACAAGCCGCGGAGCCCTTCGCGCAGCGCCGTGACGATCGCGGCGCCCACGGCCCCGCCCCAAATCGACATCAGCCCGCCGATGATGACCGCGATCACGAGGTTGAGGCTGAACACGAAGCCGAACACGGTCGGATCCACCGCCCGCAGGAAATGGACGAACAGGCTGCCCGACACGCTCGCCATGCCGGCGCTCACGACGAACATCTGCACCTTGTGCTTGACGGTGTTCATCCCGACCGAGCCCGCGGTCATTTCGCTGATCGCGATCGCCTTCAGCGCGCGGCCGATGCGCGAACGGTCGATGTTGAGCCCGATCGCGATCGTCGCGAGCACGAAAGCCCAGACGACGAAGTAGAAAGCGACGTCGGATTGCAGCGTGAACCCGAAGATGGCGAAGCGCGGAATGCCGTAGGTGCCCATGGCGCCGCCGGTGAACGGCAGCTCGAAGGCCACGACGACGAGGATGAGCTGAAAGGCCAGCGAGCCCATCACCAGCACGAAGCCGCGCAGCTTCAGCATCGGCGCCGCGATGGGGTACGCGATGGCCATCGACAGCAGCGCGCCCAGCAGCAGCGTCGCCATCGGGTCCCAGCCGAACTTCACGCAGAGTATTCCACTCGTGTAGCCGCCGATCATGCAGAAGGCCGGCTGGCCCGCCGCCAACTGGTGCGCATAGCCCAACAGCAGCACGAAGCCCACCGCGCCGATGGCGAGCGCGCCCGCGGTGATGCCGACGCCGATCTCGTAGCTGTTGCGGAACAGCAGCGGATAGCCGCCGACGAGCACGAGGAAGGCGATCAGCGCCAGCGTCGTCTTGCGTGCCGCGAGCCCGCGCATCGCTCAGTGCCCGCCGCCGGCCGTGAGGGCGGCCCGCCCGTGGAGGAAGACGCCGCCGCGGATCAGCAGGAAGGCCAGCAGCAATCCGTAGACGATGGCGTCCTTCCAGCCCGACGACAGGTAGCCTGCCGCCAGCGATTCGGCGACGCCTACGCCGAGACCGCCCATCACGGCGACCACCGGCGAGCGCAGCCCGCCGAGGATGGCGCCGATGAATCCCTTGAGCGCATATACGAAGCCGGCATCCCAGCTCGCGAGAACCACCGGCGTGATGACGGCGCCGGCCAGCGCGCCGGTGCCGCCCGCGATCGCGAACACCATCACCGTTAGCCGCTCCGCGTTCACGCCCATCAGCCTGGCGGCGACGACGTTGATCGAGCAGGCCCGCACCGCCCGCCCCACGTCGGTGTGCCGCAGGAAATAGTAAATGCCGATCAGCATGGCCGCGGTGGCGCCCCACACCCACAGCGTCTGGATCGGAAGCACCGCCGTCAGAAGCTCGAACGTGTCGTCGCCGCTGAACGCCGGCATCGAGAGCGGATCCTTGCCGAACTGGATCAGCGCGATGCCACGCACGATGACGGCGACGCCCAGCGTGATCGTGATCTGGATAAAAGGCGGGCTGCGGCGGACCGGGGCCAGCGTCAACCGCTCTTGGAGCACGCCGAGCACCGCGCCGGCCATCGTCGCCACGACCACCGCGGCGATCAGCGGCACGCCCTTGATCGACAGCCACGCGCCCAAGAGGCCGCCGAGCATGACGAATTCGCCCTGCGCCATGTTCACGACGCCGGACACGTTGAAGCACAGCACGAAGCCGAGCGCGATCAGCGCATAGACGCAACCCGTCGTCAGCCCAGGCAGGACGAGTTGCGCGAGAGTCTGGAAGTCCATCGCGTCCCTTGCGGCGGCCGGGACGCAGGCCGGCGGATCGACGTTGGCCGCCCGCCGGGCCTGCGGCGCGTGACTACTTCGTCAGAACGGGCTTGCCGTTTTCCAGCCGGCCGATGGCGATGGAGCGGAAGTTCTGGCCGGTGTGGTCGCCGGAGGTATAGGTGACGGGCCCGTTCACGCCCGGCAGATCCTTGAGCGTCTCGAGCGCGTCGCGGATGCCCTGACGCGTGCCGTTCGATTTGTTGACGCCGGCTTCGGTGATCAGGCCGACGTCATAGCCGAACGTATTGAAATAGGCCGGCAGATGGCCGAGGCCTTTCTGCAGCTCGGCGTAGAGCTCCGCCATTTCTTTGCCGCCCGCCTCCGGCCCGAACGAGCCGAGCTGGATCGGGACCATCAGGCCATCGGCCACCTTCGCCCCGCCGATGCCCTCGAAGAAGGATTGGACGACCACGGACTGGCCCATGACCAGATGGGCTTTGATGCCCATCTGCTTCACCTGCTTGAAGGACAGGATGGCGATGCGGCCGAACGAGCCGTTGTAGAAGATGTCCGGATTTGCGGCGCGGATCCGCGTCAGCTGCGCGTTGAAATTCGTGTCCTCGAAGTTGTAGGTCTCGGCGGCGACGATCTGGAGGCCGTGTTCGGGCGCGAGGGTTTTCATCGCCGCGATCTCGGCCTGTCCGAACGCATCGGAGCCGTTCAGCATCGCGATGCGCTGGAAGCCTTTGCTCTTCGCGTATTGCGCCAGCACGATCATGAAATCGCGCACGGCCGGCGCGACCTTGAAGAGATACGGATCGGCCGGGATGCCGATGGCGTCGGCGGCACCCGCCGAGATGATCGGCACCTTGAATTCCGAGGCGAGCGACTTGATCGCCATGACGGAGCTCGACGGCACGATCGCGTAGATCAGCATCACCTTGGGATCGCTCGCCAGGCGGCGGAACGCGTTGGTGGCGCTGACGGGGTTGGTCTCGTCGTCGAGCGTCTCGAGGACGATCTTCTTCCCCTTGAGGCCGCGCAGCTTGATCCACGCCTGAATGCCGTCCATCGAGTCCTTGGCCGGCCCGGCGAAGCCGCCGGTCAGCGACGCGACGACGCCGATCTTGAACTCTTCCTGCGCCGCCGCCGGCGCGGCCAGCAACGATGCGCTGGCGGCCATCGCCAGCGCGGCACATGCCGAAGCTATTCTCTTGATCATGATTGCCTTCCTCCCGCTATCGCCCACGCTGCAATCGCCGTGGATCGCTTCTCGATTTATCATCACCCACGGATTCCGCGATGACAAGAGAAAATCGATTTTTCGTGTCCCACCGTCCCACCGAGTGGCCAATCGCGCGATCCCACTGCGCGAACTCAGCGCAAATCACCTGCGCGCATATCGTCCCGAGGAGACGCTGAAAAAATCGATTATAATTTGACTCCCGGATGATGATCCGTAGATTTGCGCCGGTTGGTGGGAATGGAACGTGTCTCGCGCCGACCTGATCACGACGGAACGGATTGACCAGCATGGCGGCGGATCGCCCCATCGGACTCTGGCGTCAGCGATCTTCGCCCAACTGCGCGGCGATATCCTGAGCTGCCAAATAAAGCCCGGCAAGAAATTGAACGTCTCCGCGATCAGCAAGCAGTTCAATGTGAGCCTTGCCAGCGTGCGGGAGGCACTGTCGCGGCTGGTCGCCTCGGGGCTCGTCGTGGCCGAGGACCAGCGCGGATTCCGGGCGAGCCCGCTCTCGCTGCCCGATCTCATGGATCTGACGAACAGCCGCATCGAGATTGAGTGCCTCACGCTGCGCCGCTCGATTGCCGCCGGCGACGAGGCGTGGCGAAATCGCGTCGCCGTCGCCTGGCACCTGCTGCGATCGGTTCCGCGCACGCCCGCGGACGATCCGGGCCGGCACAACGATGCGTGGCGAACGATGCACGGCCGGTTTCACGAAGCGCTCGTGTCTGCCTGCGGGCTGCAATGGCTGCTGCGCTTTCGCGCCACGCTCTACGAGCAGAGCGAGCGCTATCGCCAGATGGCCGTCGCGATCAAGCCGCGCGGACGCGACATCGACGCCGAGCACAGAGCCATCGTGGAGGCCGCGCTGGCCGGCGATGCGGACACCGCCTGCGCCGAGTTGTCGAAGCACATCGCGCTGACGGCGACGGCGATCGCGGAAGGTCATCTCTAGCGGGCGCATGGATCGCGCGCGCGGTTATCGGCGAAAAGGGAGGAATGATGTCGGGACGAAAGCTTCCGATCGAGGATGAACTCGACATTCGAAACATGTTCGCGCGCTACGGGCATCTGCTCGATGGCGGGGACGCGCGCGGCTGGGCCAACCTGTTCACCGAGGACGCCAAGTGGACGCGGGTCAACTCGCCGCCGCGCGACCTCGGCGGCTCCGGGCTGCCCGCGGAAACGGTGCAAGGCCGCGGCAACCTCGAGCAAATGGCGATCGACGTCGTGCAGAAGCGGTTTCGCGGACTGTGCCGCCACCAGATGACGGACGTCTACATCGAGGGCGGAGACACGCCCGACACGGCGCGCGGACTTTCGCGGGCGCTGATCACCGATTGGACCGGTGGGCCTGGCATTCTGGCGATGGTGGGCAACTACAAGCTCGAATTCGCCCGAACTGCCGACGGTTGGCGCATCAAGTCGATTGCGTGCACTCTGGTGCCCGTCTCCGCGCGAAAGGCTTGAGCCGCACGGATAGGACCTCAAAGCGCCCCGTCCAATTTCGACTTCGGCGCGCGGAGGGAGCTAAACTCGACAGGGGCTATTTGCCGGTAACCGGTTGTTGGCGGATGCCGTAGTCATTGCCCAACGGAACCATTGACCGTGGCAAGCGCGCCGCGCAGCGCTTGCGATTACCCCGCGCCGCCTGCGACGCGGCCGCAAGCCCAAGTTCGATAGTCACCGTCGCGCGCCCGTATTCGCGAGCCGGCTTTATGTGACCGAGCGCGGCGAAATCATCTATGTTGGCGCGCCGCAGAATGCATACCGCAATCCCGCCGTGATGCGGGTGCCGAGAGGAGACGCGAGCCTCACCGCCAGGCGCGCCGACGTATCCGAAATGTCCCGGGCAAGCCAAACGTTTGATGCGAATGGTGGGTGCGGCAGGGTTCGAACCTGCGACCCCCGCGGTGTGAACACGGTGCTCTTCCGCTGAGCTACGCACCCATCGCGTCGCGCCGCCGGCGCTCTTGGCGGGGAGCGGATATGTAGGGTGCGGCGCGCTTGCGAGTCAAGAAAGCGCGGCCAAATCGCGAAATTCCGTCTCGGCGCGCGCGTTAGAGGCCGAGGCGCTGGATCGCGGCGCCGATCTCGTTGGCATCGAACGGACAGCCCCCGCCCGTTTCGTCGACCGGCGGCCGCCCCGGGATGTACCAGCGCCGCGCCGGCCGATCGGGGGCTTGCTGCCAGCACACCACGACATCGCCTTTGGCGAGTCGCGCGATCGTGGTGCTGTTCTTGTCGCCGCAATCGTGCTGCTGGCAGTGCCACGCCGCGATGTGCTCGCCGACGCGCACGACCACGCCTTCGGGGCCTTGCATGCGCTGGAGAGCGGCGTAGGCCTGCGCGCCCATCGCCTTGCGCATTTCCGCGCGGAGGCCGGGATAGTCGAAGAAGGTCCGGCCGCCGATGCGGTCGGACGGGTACTTGCCGGCCCAGGCCTGAAGCCCGGCGAAATCCGCCGCCGACGCGCCGCCCGCCGCCGAAAGCGCGATGCAGCCCGCCAGGGCCACGGCTCGCACGAAGGAAGTGATCGTCATGACGCGCGCCTCCGATCTTTCGCGCCACGATAAGCGCGAAGCCGCGGGTGGTCCATCGCGGCCGCTAGGCCCGGTAATACTTGTTCGGCAGCAGCTCGCGCGGCCCGACGCTGACGAGGCCGCCGTCCTTCGGCACGATGACGCGGCAATCGGGCGCGAAATCCGCAAGCATCTCGCGGCAGATGCCGCAGGGGCTCACGACCTGGATCTCTCGATTGGTCTCGCGCGGTCGCGGATGGCGCACCGAGACGATGGCGGCGATGTCCTTGTCGCCGGCGGCCATGGCCTTGCCCACGGCGACCGCCTCGGCGCAAACCGAGGCGCGGCCGACATAGGTGTCGAGATGGAGGCCGGTGTGTATCTTGCCCGACTTGGTGCGCAGCGCCGCGGCGATGTGGTGCCGGTTCTCGACATAGCGCTCCTGGATGAGCGCGCGCGCCGCATCGATCAGCGCGCGGTCTTCGGCGGTCAACTCCTTGGGCGTCATGGGCGCGTCGGGCACGGCTACATCACCGCACCGATCTGCCAAGGCACGAATTCGTCGGCGCCGAAGCCCTGGGCCTCGGATTTGCTCTTCTCGCCCGAGGCCGTGCGCAGCATGAGATCGAAGATCTCGCGCCCCTTTTCGGCGACCGTGGCGCCGCCCTCGACGATGGTACCGCAATTCACGTCCATGTCGTCGACCATGTGGTGATAGATGCGCGAATTGGTGGCGAGCTTCAGCGAGGGCGCCGGCTTGCAGCCATAGACGGAGCCGCGGCCGGTCGTGAAGCAGATGAGGTTGGCGCCGCCCGCCACCTGCCCCGTGGCCGAGACCGGATCGTAGCCCGGCGTATCCATGTAGACGAAGCCTTTGGCCGCGACCGGCTCGGCATATTCGTAGACGTCGACGAGATTGGTCGTCCCGCCCTTGGCCACCGCGCCCAAGGATTTCTCGAGGATCGTGGTGAGCCCGCCCGCCTTGTTGCCGGGCGTGGGATTGTTGTTCATCTCGCCCTTGTTGCGCTCGGTGTAGTCCTCCCACCACTTGATGCGCGCGATGAGCTTCTCGCCGACGCCGCGGCTTACCGCGCGCCGCGTGAGCAAATGCTCGGCGCCGTAGATCTCGGGCGTCTCGGACAGAATCGCGGTGCCGCCGTTTTGCACGAGCAAGTCGACCGCGGCGCCGAGCGCCGGGTTGGCCGTGATGCCCGAATATCCGTCCGAGCCGCCGCACTGGAGGCCGACCGTGATGTGGCTTGCCGGCACGCGCGTGCGTTTCACGGCGTTGGCGAGCGGCAGCATCTTCTTCACCGCGTCGATGCCGGCCTGGACTGTCTTCGCGGTGCCGCCCTGCTGCTGGATGATGAGCGGCTTCAGCAGGTCCTCTTCCTTCAAGTGCTGCGAGAAGAAGAGCGCATCCATCTGATTGGCCTCGCAGCCGAGGCCGACGATGAGGACGCCGCCGAAATTGGCGTGGCGCGCATAACCGGCGATGGTCCGGCGCAGCACGTCGATGCCCTCGCCGGTCGAGGCCATGCCGCAGCCGGTCTGGTGCGTGAGCGGCACGATGCCGTCGACGTTGGGAAAGTCTCTGAGCGCATCGCCGCGGAACGCGTCGGCGACCCATTTCGAGACCGAGGCCGAGCAGTTCACCGTGCTGATGACGCCGATGTAATTGCGCGTGGCGACGCGGCCGTCGGCGCGCGCGATGCCCATGAACGTCGCGGGCTCGGCCGCTGGCTTGACCGCGCGCACGTCCTGGCCGAACGCATAGTCGCGCGCGAAATCGTGCATTTCGAGATTGTGGGTGTGGACGTGGCGGCCCGGCGCGATCTCGGCGCTGGCGAAGCCGATGATCTGGCCGTAGCGCCGCACCGGCTCGCCGACGCGCTTCGCGCTTACGGCGACCTTGTGGCCGGCCGGGATCTTGTCCGCCGCCGTAACGCCCTCGCTCTCGAGCCGCGTTCCGGCGGAGATGTCGCGGAGCGCAATGACAACGTCGTCCTGCGGATTGAGGCGGAGGAACAGCGGGGTCTTGGGTGCGTCGTAAGGCATGGGACGGAGGACCGGGGACTGAAAATGGAAATGGAAGGCCGGAATGCCTCCAATATAGTCCTCGTCCCTTCGTCTGTCGTCTGCCCCCGGCTTCGGTCTACGGCCCGGCGCTAGTCTTGAAACCGAGCAAATGCGGGACCCAGAGCACCATGTCGCCCCAGTAGGTGACAATGGCGAGCGTGATCAGCAGCGGGATCAGGAACGGCCCGCAGGCGCGCGTCGCCCGCTCGAACGAGATGTTGGCGACCCGCGCCAAGATAGAGAGGACCATCCCCACCGGCGGCGTCAGCAGCCCGATCATGAGGTTCAAGACCATGATCAGGCCGAAATGCACGGGATCGACGCCGATCTTGGTCATCAGCGGCAACAGGACGGGCACCAGGATGGTGATGGCCGCGATCGTCTCCATGAAGCAGCCGACGATCAGCAGGAAGACGTTGACCAGCAACAGCACGAGGATCGGGTTTTCGGTCACCGACAGCACGAGCCCCGCGACTTTGTCGGTGATCTGGGTGGTGGTGATCAGGTAGCCGAAGATCGAGGCGGCGCCGACGATCAGCAGGATGATGACGGTGGTTTCGACCGTCTCCATGCTCACCTTGATGA
>JBKOUH010000233.1:0-4668 GCA_046723285.1 Pseudomonadota bacterium | reverse complement strand
TCGCCTGCACTTCCACCATGATCTCCGGCACGGCGAAGCCCGCGGCGGTGATCAAAGCGCTGGCCGGGAAATTCTTGGGATAGAACTCGCGGCGGAGATCGGTGAAGCGCTTCGACAGTTTCGCGTCGCCGACGAAGACGGTCATCGAGACCACGTCCTTCAGCGTTCCGCCGGCGCGCGCCAGCACCTTCTGGATGTTCTTGAAGGTCTGACGGACCTGCGCATCGAAGTCGCCCGCGAGCGACTTGCCGCTATCGTCGCGGAATCCAACCTGGCCGGCCAACCATATCACCTTCCCGCCCTCGGTCACGACGGCCGGGGAGAACGTGTATTCGGCTTCCCAGCTCGGCTCGAGAAATTCTCGTTTCACGGCCACTTCTCCCTCCTATTCCACGGATGATCGCACGCAGTAAGTCCGCGGCCATTATAGGCGGCGCCCTTTGTTGCGGCGAGGGAAGGAGCGGGCCCGCTTGCGCGTTGGCCGCATGGTGCTTATTCGTGCGCCATGCATGTCGTCTTCTCGCCCGATCATGCGAAGCACCGGCCGGAGATGTATTTCCGGGCGGGCGGGTTCGTGCCCCATCCGGAGAAGCCCGAGCGCGCCGAGGCGATCGCGGCCGAGCTGAAGCGCGCCGGCTTCGCCGTCGAGCCGCCGCGCGATTACGGTGGCGCGCCGCGCGCCGCCGTGCACGCGCCCGACTATTTGGGCTTTCTCGAATCGGCGCATCGGCGCTGGACGGCGATGGGCGCGGCCTCGCGCGAAGTCGTGCCCAACATCCATCCCGGCCGGCACATGACGAGCCTGCCCAAGGGCCTCGTCGGCCAGGTCGGCTGGTACACGACCGACATGTCGAGCCCGATCGGCCCCGCCACCTGGGAGGCCGCGGTCGCAAGCGCGAACGTGGCCGTGCACGCGGTCGAGCGCGTGCTCGAGGGCATGGCCGCGGGCGACGCGGACGCCGCCTACGCGCTCTGCCGCCCGCCCGGCCATCACGCGTTCGCCGACATGTGCGGCGGCTTCTGCTTCCTCAACAACATCGCGATCGCCGCCGAGCGCGCGGTGCGCCTCGGCAAGCGGCCGGCGATCCTCGATGTCGACGTGCATCACGGCAACGGCACGCAGGGCATCTTCTACCGCCGGCGCGACGTGCTGACGGTCTCGCTCCATTGCGATCCCGCCGATTTCTATCCGTTCTTCTCGGGCCACGTGCAGGAGCGCGGGGAGGGCGAGGGGCGCGGCGCCAATCTCAACCTGCCGCTGGCGCGCGGCACCGGCGACAACGCCTATCTCGACGCGCTCGCCGAGGGCCTCGCCACGATCCGCGCGTTCGCGCCCGACATCGTGTTCGTGGCGCTCGGCCTCGACGGCTACGAGGGCGACCCGTTCCAGGGCTTCCGCCTTACCACCGGCGGCTTCGGCCGCGTCGCGCGCGCGATCGGCGAACTGGGCTTGCCCACCGTCCTCGTGCAGGAGGGCGGTTATAATTGCGACGATCTCGGCAAGAACGTGCGCGCGTTCCTCGAGGGCTTCGCTTTAGGGCGTGTTGAGAGGTGACTGCTGCGCGCGGCGCACGGCCGTGCACCGCTACAGTCGGCTCAGCCGCTGCCCGCCTTAAGCCAGCAGGCCGAACACGACGTAGCCGATGAGGCCCAGCACGACGAGCATGCCGGCCACGACGTAGCTCGCTTCTGCGAACAGCGCGCGCCGCGCCGTGTCGCTCGGGCAAGTAACGGATCCGTTCTGGTCGTAACGCATGACACCAACCCTCATCCTGACGGGCGTCACAAAGTGGCAATGCAGCCGTCACACAGTACGGCCGGCGGCTCGCATTTATCCACATTAGTTGAATTTCATATCGCAAAAGTAAAGCGGGTAATTATATTGCGGCGCAATATTTTTCCATCTTCCCAGCGTGTTAACGGGCGAGGTCGACCGACGGTGGCAACCGGCGTCGCCAGCCAATAGCTGTGGAAACGTCTGGGGACGGTTGCCGAAGAATGAGGGACGAGATGCGCTGATGCGCTCGATTGACCGCGAGTCGCTGGTTCCCTATCTGCGCCAAGGACCAGGAACGGATGGGGCTCCGTGCATATTCTCTTCCGCGTCGTCGCGGTGCTGGCGCTGTGCGGAAGCGCGGCGGGCGAGGCGGGTCCGCGGCGGACGCTGGTGCCGGCGTAGCTCCGCGAGGCCGGCGCCGCGCCGGTCAAAGGCTGGCTTCCGGGCTACGACGACCTGATCGTTGCCGAAGCGGCGAAGTATCCCGAGCTCGTGCGCCTTTCCGCCGCCCGCATGGGCGCGCTGTGCCCGAAGTGGGACTCGCTCGAGGATCACCGGAAGCGCCGGTTCTTCGCCGACTTTCTCCGTGTCGTGGCCCTGTTCGAGAGCGGCCACGATCCGGCCGCCATGGCGCTCGAAAAGGCCATGAGCACCGACCCCGTGACGCGGCGGCAGGCGGTGAGCGAGGGCCTGCTGCAATTGTCCTATCAGGATCAGCGGAACTTCCCGGGCTGCGCGTTCGATTTCGCCGCCGACCGGACGCGGTTCGACGAGGATTGGAGCCTGCAGGACGCGCGCATGACCGACGAGAGCGCGCTGCTCAAATCGTGGACCGCGAAGAACACCGATCGCTCGATCCTCACTCCGGCGGCGCAATTCACCTGCGCGGTCTCGGTGGTGAGCGCCGCGGCGCGCGCGAGCCAGCGCGAGGGCAAGAGCCTGCTCGCCTCGCTCGGCTATTGGCAGAACCTCGACGGGCACACCAATCCGGCCGCCTATCGCCAGATCGTGGCCTCGCTAGGCGCCGAAACGCCCTATTGCCGCTGACGCGGATTCACCGCACCTCGTGCTTCGGCGGCGATGCGCAGGCGTAGGCACGCGGGCGGTTGATCTCGACCGCCTTTAGCGCGTCGGCCGGCTTCAGGTGCTCGTGATAGAGCGGCGGCAGGCGCTTGTAGTCGATGGTGGCGAGGCGCTTCCATTCGAGATCCTTCTCGGTCACCTCGCGGATGCGCTTGGCCGGGATGCCGGCCATCATCGAGCGCGGCGGCACGATCTCGTTGGCGCGCACCAGCGCCTGCGCCGCCACGATCGAATCGGCGCCGATCTCGCAATAGTCGAGCAGCACCGCGCCCATGCCGATCATCGCGTTCCGCCGCACGATGGCGCCGTGGATGATCGCGTGGTGGCCGATATGGCCGAGCCGCTCCACGATCGTGTCGCGGTCGGGGAAGCCGTGCATCACGCAATGGTCCTGCACGTTCGCCTCCTCCTCGATCAGAAGGCGCCCGAAATCGCCGCGCAGCACCGCGCAGGGCGCCACATAGACGCCGGCGCCGATGATGACGTCGCCGATCAACACGGCGGTCGGGTGCACGTAAGCGGCGGGGTCCACGACCGGGACCATGCCTTGGAACGAATAGACGGGCATGAGGCGCTTCCTGCTTTTGGACTGGCGACGGCGCTGTCTTATGATAGGAGACCCGTCCGGTCATCCTTCCCGTTGCCGCGGCGGCGTCTGCCGCGCATGAGTTTCCCAAAGCCCCAATGTCGAACGCACCCGTTCTCTACGCCGTCCGCGACGGCTACGCCGAGATCACGCTGAATCGCCCCGAGAGCTTGAACGCCTTCACCGGCGAGATGCACGCGGCGCTGCGCGAGGCGTTCGAGCGCGCGCCGGCCGAGGGCGCGCGCGCGATCCTCGTCACCGGCGCGGGGCGCGGCTTCTGCGCCGGGCAGGATCTGATGGAGCGCAAGATACCGGGCGCCGGGGAGACGATCGATCTCCGCATCTTCCTCCGCGAACGCTACAACCCGCTGATCAAGCGTATGCGCGAGCTGCCGCTGCCGATCGTCGTGGCCGTGAACGGCGTTGCGGCGGGGGCGGGGATGGGCTTCGCGCTCGCCGGCGACCTCGTGCTGGCCGCGCGCTCGGCCAAGTTCATCCAGGCCTTCATCAAGATCGGCCTCGTGCCCGATGCCGGCTCCTCTTACTGGCTGCCGCGCCTGGTCGGCCCGGTCCGCGCCAGGGCACTCGCGATGACCGGCGAGCCGCTCTCGGCCGACGAGGCCGCCGCCTGGGGCCTCATCTGGAAATCGCTCGACGACGACAAGCTCATGCCCGAAGCGCGTGCGCTCGCGGCGCGCCTCGCCGCCTCGCCCACGGCGGCGCAAGGTTTGACCAAGCAGCTCTTGAACGCCTCGCTCGACAATGCGCTCGCGGCCCAGCTCGACCTCGAGCGCGACACCCAATTCATGGCGGGTCACACCAAGGACTATCTCGAAGGCATCAAGGCCTTCCGCGAAAAGCGCCCGCCGAAATTCGAGGGAAAATGAGCGGCGCGGCGATTTGAACGCCCGCGGCGTTGAACCGCTGCGCGGTTCGCCGTGCGAATGACTTCTTCCCGATCAGGCGAATCGCGCCGCGATCACCGGCTCTTCTGCCGCGTTCGGCGAAGTGCTTCTTCGAGCATCGCTTCGTTTTCGCCGAGCCCCCACATCAGCGTGGCCCAGCTGGCGCCTTGGTGGCGGTAGACGAAGAAGATTCCGCGCTGACCCGCGCTCGGCGTCCACCCGAAGCAATGCTGGGTCGAGAATTTGACGTAGCGGTGCCATTCGCCGGCGGCCGGCGCGCCTTTGTAGGTGCGTTCGATGCCGAAGCGGACGCGGCC
>JBKOUH010000406.1:0-3151 GCA_046723285.1 Pseudomonadota bacterium | reverse complement strand
AGGAGACGCTAAAGAATCTCGAGTCCGACCTGAAGCGCATGGTCTATGGCCAGGACAAGGCCATCCAGGCACTGGTGGCCGCGATCAAGCTCGCCCGCGCGGGCCTGCGCGAGCCCGAGAAGCCGATCGGCAATTATCTGTTCTCCGGGCCCACCGGCGTCGGCAAGACCGAAGTCGCGCGCCAGCTCGCGGCCTCATTGGGCGTGAAGCTCGTCCGCTTCGACATGTCGGAATACATGGAGCGGCACACGGTCTCGCGCCTGATCGGCGCGCCGCCGGGCTATGTCGGCTTCGATCAGGGCGGGTTGCTCACCGACGCGATCGACCAGACGCCCTATGCCGTGCTGCTGCTGGACGAGATCGAGAAGGCGCATCCCGATCTCTTCAATATCCTGCTGCAAATCATGGATCACGGGAAACTCACCGACCACAACGGCAAGCAGGTCGACTTCCGCAACGTGATCCTGATCATGACGACGAACGCCGGCGCCGCCGATCTCATCAAGCCGGCGATCGGCTTCGGCGCCACCGTGCGCACCGGCGACGACCAGGAAGCGATCAACCGCATGTTCACGCCGGAGTTCCGCAACCGGCTCGACGCCACGATCGCGTTCAACAATCTGACGCCGGAAGTGATCCGGAAAGTCGTCGACAAGTTCGTGATGCAGCTCGAAGAGCAGTTGGCGGACCGCGGCGTCACCATCGAGATGACCGACGCCGCCAAGACCTGGCTTGGCGAGAAGGGCTACGATCCGCAGTTCGGCGCCCGCCCGCTCGGCCGCGTGATCCAGGAGCACCTGAAGAAGCAGATCGCCGACGAGCTCTTGTTCGGCAAGCTCGTCAACGGCGGCACCGCCTACGTCGACATGAAGGACAACGCGCTCTCGATCGTCTGCCAGCCCGGCAAGGGCAAGAAGAAGAAAGACGACGGCGAAGAGGGCGAACCCACCGGCGAGCCGCCCACGGTGGAAGGCGAAACCCCGCCCGGCGACAAGGAGCCGGAGATTGTGCAGTAGCGATCAGGCCGAGGCTGCTGCTAGGCGGCGTTGGGACGAGGGTGGGCGCTCGCGCCCCATTGCGAAGCAAAATAGACGCCCAAGCTCACCAGAATTGCGCTGAGCCCTTCGACCTGAGTCGGCCATTCTCCGAGCAGCGGGATCGCGAGCAGGAGGGTCAGCGCCGGCACGAGGGCGATCATCGCGCTGGCGCGCGATGCACCGAGACGCGTGATTCCGGCGTTTAGCAGCAGGAAGGACACAAACGCCATCAGCACGCCTTGGTAGAGCCCCTGCTGCACGACCTCGCTCCAAGGCGCGGATGCGATGCGCTGATCGCCGAAGAGCAGATAGACGGGGAGGTAGGCGATCATCGAGAGGACCGACACCATCGCCGCCGCCTCAAAGCCGCTGAGGCCGGAGCGCGAGACGCCGACAAGATAGATCGACACGATGGCTGCTGCCGCTACGAACAGCGCATCGCCGAGCACTGCGGGCCCCGAGCCGGAATAGGCCAGCGCGCCTACGCCCAGCAGGATGAGGCCGAGGCCCGCCGCGCGCCGCTTCGTGACAGGCTCGTGGAACAGCGCGGCGCCCAACACGGCGGCAAACAGCGGTGACAGACCCGTGGTCAATGCGGCGGCATGGTTGGCGGGGGCGAAGCGGAGACCGGTCGCGACCAACATCACGAACGGCGCGCCTTGGCAGATGGCCAACCCGAGGCCGATAACCCACGCTCGCGGACGTAGGCTTTTGGCCTGCACCAACACGAAGGGCAGGAATAGGAGGCCGCCGATGCCGAAGCGCAGGAACACGATGTCGTCGGCCGAGAGATGTCCGGTGACGCCGTGTCGTGTCCACGCTGGCCAAAACGACCAGATGAGAATCGCGCCGAACGCGCATAGCAAGCCCTGTCGACTCGGCGTGCGGGCGGCGGAGGCCGCGATGCATCGTTCGTGCATCACGCCGCTTCGCTCAGCGGGGGGAGCGCTCGTCCGAATCGGCGATTGCGCTGCCATGCACCGGGCAGCCCTTCTTCTGCTGCCGGCGGGAAGCGGCGGCATAGGCGCCGCGCTGCCGGATCGGCGCAATATTCGGGGCAACCACGGTTTCGCGATAGCGCTGCCATTCCGCGGCGCCGAATCCAGCAAGATCTTCGATGATCTCGAATGAGGCTAGGGTCTCGTTGGCGTAAGCAATGCGTGGCACCGGCTGCACCTGCACCAAAGGGTAATCCTTGCGGATCTCAATCGGCATGTCGGTTTTTGTCAACCGGAGATTGGTAATCAGCGGCCCGAACCAGCGGTCCGTTTCGATTAATCCTTCGTAAAGTTCGAAGCCTTTGCTGCGCGCAAGATTTGCCGGTGGTCGCACCAACAAGCTCCAGCCAGGCGCCGTTCTTGCGAACACTCCGGTCCAAAGCTGAATAATGCCGGGATTCGTGGCGGCGCCGAGAAACGGCGGCGCGAAGGACTTGACGTCATCGGGAGCGTGGCTGTTGAAGTATCGACTGAACCCCGGGAATTGGGCCGCCCCGAGCGGATACCAGGATTTACTCCCCTTGTAGCTCCACAACACGTCAGTTCCGTTCCAAATCAGGCTGAAATCGATCGGCGGAAAGATGTACCAGCCATAGGCGGAAGCAGAGGCCGAGGGCTCGCAATAACGGTATGCGCGCGTCGGCAGGGTCCCGCCCGCGGAACGGTCGGCGCGTTGCGGCAAACGCGCCTGCGGAATCAGGCGATAGAAAGACACAAGCGGCCGCGCGCCAAACTCGGGTCCCACCCGCCTCTCGACCGAGTCGAGTCGCCGCATCGGCATCTCTAAAGGATAGATATAGGCCGGTCGGGCCGGCGCAATGCCGTTCCGACCGGCCGTCTCGTGGTTCAGAACGACGGGCTCATGCTGCCGAGCCGAACCTTTCCCGAGTCGACGATCTTCTTCGTGGGCGCCGACGCCGTGAAGGACGGGCTCATGCTGCCGAGCCGCACCCGCGCCGTGTCGGCGATCTTGGCCGATGGGCGGCGCGAGGCCTTTTTGGTTAATTTTTTCTTCATCTTGCGACCTCCTGTTACCGTTACCGAAGATCGCGAGCCTAATGCGGCTGCAGATACGTCAAAGAACTTTCTCGCCATAACATGAAAAATGCTGTGGAT
>JBKOUH010000145.1:0-3745 GCA_046723285.1 Pseudomonadota bacterium | reverse complement strand
TGTTCATGCGGTCGACGACGCGCTTCATCACCTCGATGGGACACGGGGAGCCGGCCATGATGCCGGTGCGCAGCGACGAAAGATCGAATTCGGCGAAACGCGGATGATCGAGCTCGGCGATGAACATGGTGGGGACGCCGTGCAGCGCCGTGCAGCGCTCCGCCGCCACCGTCTCCAACGTCGCCACCGGGTCGAACGCCTCGGCCGGATAGACGATGGCCGATCCGTGCGTGACACAGGCGAGGTTGCCCAGCACCATGCCGAAGCAGTGATAGAGCGGCACCGGAATGCAGAGCTTGTCCTCGGGCGTGAGGCGCATCGCCTCGCCGATGAAGTAGCCGTTGTTGACGATGTTGTGGTGCGTGAGCGTGGCGCCCTTCGGGAATCCCGTCGTGCCCGAGGTGAACTGGATGTTGATCGGGTCGTCGAATTGCAGCGTTCCGGAGAGCGCGTCGAGCCGCTTCTTCTCGGCCGCGCCTCCGCGCGCCGAAATCTCGTCGAAGTTCATCATGCCCGGCGTGCGCTCGCCACCGAGCCGGATCACGGTCCGAAGATGCGGCAGCGCCTTGGCGGCGAGCCGGCCCGGCGTCGAAGATTTCAGCTCGGGCGCGAGATCGTTGAGGATCGCGAGATAGTCGCTGGTCTTCAGCGCCGGCGCCAGGATCAGCGCCTTGCACTCGACTTTATTGAGCGCGTATTCGAGCTCGGCGCGCCGATAGGCGGGATTGATGTTGACGAGGATCAGCCCCGCCTTGGCCGTCGCGAACTGCGTCAGCACCCATTCGGCGCAATTTGGCGCCCAGATGCCGATGCGGTCGCCGGGCTCGAGGCCGAGGGCCAACAGACCCGCCGCCAGCGCCTCGGCGCGCCGCGCGAACTCGGCATAGCTCAAGCGGACGTTCTGGTGGCGCACGATCAGCGCCGGCCGGTTGCCGTGTTGTGCCGCGATGCGGTCGAGCAGGGCGCCGACCGTTTCGCCGATCAGTGCGCGGTCAGCGGTGCCGTGGGAATAGGAGAGGGCAATGGGCTGCATGCGGTAAATCTATCCGTCATCCTACGCGAAGCGAAGGATCTCTATGCGCGGGTAGACGGGTCGCACCGCTGGCTCAGCCGCATCTCGCCGCCGAGGAATTCTTCGCTGCGCTCAGGTGACGGCTTCGGGCTAAACGCCCAAATACCGGTGCTGCAGCTCCTTGTCCTTCAAGAGGTCGCCCGAGGAGCCGGTCCAGACGACGCGGCCTTTCTCGATGATGTAGTGGCGGTCGGCGATGCGCGCGAGCGCGTCGACGTTCTTGTCGACGACGAGGATCGACTGGCCGGCGGCCTTCAACTTCTCGAGCGTGTTCCAGATTTCTTGGCGGATCAGCGGCGCAAGCCCCTCGGTCGCCTCGTCGAGGATGAGGAGGCGCGGATTGGTCATGAGCGCCCGGCCCACCGCCAGCATCTGCTGCTCGCCGCCCGAGAGCTGGTTGCCCATGTTGGTGCGGCGCTCGGCGATGCCGGGGAAAAGCTCGTAAATGCGCGCGAGCGTCCATGGCTGCTTGGCGCCGATGCGGTTGTGCGCCGTGGCGACGAGGTTCTCCTCGACCGTCAGGTTGGGGAAGATCTGCCGGCCCTCGGGCACCAGCCCCAGGCCGAGGCGCGCCACGGCATAGGAGGCGATGTCCTGTATTTCGCGCCCGCCGAAATAGATGCGGCCCTCGCGCGCCGGCGTGAGGCCCATTACCGAGCGGATGGTGGTGGTCTTGCCCATGCCGTTGCGGCCCATGAGCGTCACGACCTCGCCCGCGTTCACGGCCAGTGACATGCCGAACAGAACCTGGCTCTGCCCGTAGAAGGTCTTGATCTCGGCGATCTCGAGGAGCGCGCTCATGCTTCGTCCCCGAGATAGGCGCGCTTCACTTCCGCGTTCTTGCGGATCTCCTCGGGCCGCCCGGTGGCGATGGCCTGTCCGTAGACGAGCACCGTGATGCGGTCGGCGAGCGCGAAGACCGCATCCATGTCGTGCTCGATGAGCATCAGCGTGTGCGAGCCCTTGAAGCCGCGCAGCACCTCGATCATGCGCGCCGATTCCTCGGGCCCCATGCCGGCCATGGGCTCGTCGAGCAGCAGCACCGTCGGATTGGTCGCGATCGCCATCGCGATTTCGAGCTGGCGCTGCTCGCCATGCGCGAGATCGGCGGCGACGACGTTGGCGCGGTGCTCGAGGCCGACGCGCGCCAGCGCCTTCTTGGCCGGCTCGCGCAGCGCCGCTTCCCGCCGCGCCGCGGCGAGGAAGCGGAACGAGTGGCCGGAATGCGCCTGGACCGCGAGCGCGACGTTGTCCTCGGCGGTGAAGTTCTGAAAGATGTTCGTCACCTGGAACGAGCGCGCGAGACCGAGTATCGAGCGCTTGTGCGCGGGTAGGGCCGTCACGTCCTGGCCGTTGAACACGATGCGACCCGAATCCGAGGCGAGCAGTCCCGAGAGCTGCGCGATCAGCGTCGTCTTGCCGGCGCCGTTCGGGCCGATCACGGCGTGAACCTCGCCCTTCTCGATCGCGAGCGAGAGGTCGTTGGTGGCGGTCAGGCCGCCGAAGCGCTTGGTCAGGCGCTCGATGCTGAGGACGGTCTCAGCCATGGTGAGTCCGGCTTTCCTGCCAGAAGCGGAGGCCCAAGGCGATGAGGATGCTGGCGAAAATGACGTAGAGCGGCAAATGCTGGATCGAGCCGGCGAGCTTCAGGATCGGCGAGCTCCGCGACATCAGCCAGACGAAGGCGCTCATCCCCGCGATGAAGACGACGACGCGCACGATGAACATCGGCACGCCGCGCATCTGGTGCGGGATGAGGCTGTAGACGCCGCGATTGGCGAAGAGCACCAGCAGCACCAAGAGCGGCCCCAGCACCATCTGCCAATAATCCTTGCCGACATAGCCTTCGAGCACTTCCTCGAGCGTCAACAGACCGATCGCGCCGATCACGGCGCCGTAGATCGTGCCCATGCCGCCCAGGATCACCATGATGAGGAAGTCGCCCGAGCGCAGCCAGTTCATGTAGACCGGCGAGAGGAACTGCTGGTGATTGGCGAAGAGGAATCCCGCCACGCCGCAGATCGTGCCGGCGATGACGAAGGCGGTCAGGCGATAGCGGTAGATCGGGAATCCCACCGCCTGCATGCGCACCGGGTTCGACATTGCGCCGCGGATCGCCATGCCGAAGCGCGAATTGACGAGCCGGCGGCAGAACCACACCGCGGCGATGAGCGCCAAGTACGAGGCGTAGTAGATCGCGGCGCCGTCGCGGTCGTCGACCTTGCACGCCTTGTCGATGCGCTTCTCGCAGCTGAAGACGTTGTCGTTGAGAGTGAAGTCGAGGCCGATGAGGTGGAGGGCGAAATCGCTCCGCTTCGTGTTCATGCCGTCGTCGCCGCCGAATGGCTCCAGGCTGATGCCGAGGTAGTAGAGCATCTGCGTGAAGGCGAGCGTGATCATGATGAAGTAGACGCCGCTGGTGCGCAGCGAGATGGCGCCGATGAAGAGGGCCACCAGCGCCGAGCCGGCGATGGCCGAGGCGAGCTGGAGATAGCCGTTGTCGATGCCGTATTTCGACCACACGGCAACACCGTAGGCGCCGAGCCCGATATAGGCGGCATGGCCGAAGCTCACCATGCCGCCATAGCCCAGGATGAGGTCGAGGCTCACCGCGGCGATGGCGAAGATCAGCATCTTCGCCACCAGGGAGATGAGATAGGTCTGGCCCCAGAT
>JBKOUH010000411.1:0-4621 GCA_046723285.1 Pseudomonadota bacterium | reverse complement strand
TCCCCCCGGTCGTTGAGATTCGACCTGTTCGATACTATATACACGATGTCTTCTCGTAAGAGTTGATCCGCCGCCCATCTCGTGCGGCGGCCATTTATGATTCAAAGGATCTCCATGTCTCTCGGTACCGTTAAGTGGTTCAACGCCCAGAAGGGCTACGGCTTCATCCAGCCCCAGGACGCCTCCAAGGACGTTTTCGTGCATATCTCGGCGCTCGAGCGCGCCGGCATCGATCAGCTCCGCGAAGGGCAGAAGGTCAGCTACGAGGTCGAACAGGACCGCGGCAAGCCTTCGGCCTGCAATCTAAAGCTCGCCGACTGACGCGACGGGGCGGCTCGCGCCGCCCCCTACTTCCGCTCGCGAGGCCGGCACGACGCGCCGCCTCGCCCAGCGGCCATCCGCGCCGAAACGCACGACCGAGGAGCCGTTCTATGTCCAAGTCACCGGCATCGTCGCCCGAAGCGCTCCGCCGCAAGGCGGAGGACCGCTTTCAGCGCGCCAAGCAGCGCGATATCGACGCGCAGACCGCGTACGAAGAGAAGGCGAAGCTGCAAAAGGCCGAGACGGCCAAGACCGAGCGCTTGCGCGCGCTGCGTCTGGCCAAGGAGGCCGACGACGCCAAGGTCGCGCAGCGCGAAGCCGAAGCCAAGGCCGCTGCCGCCGAAGAAGCGCGCAAGCGCAAGGCGCAACGCGTGAGCGCGCCGAAGGCGAAGACCGAGCTGGTTTGACGCCGCGGCGCGCCGCCTGAAGCCGGCCGATGTTCTCCCGCCTCTACGGTTGGGTCGAGCGGCTGGCTCTCTACATCTTGGCCATGGCGGCGCTCGGCACGATCGGTGTCGTCGCGATGCGCTGGCTCACGTAAACCAATCCGCCTCTGCACCGACCTCTATTTCGTCAGCGCCTGCTTCACCAGCGCGCTGGCTTTGGTCATATCCATGCGTCCCGCGTAGCGCTCTTTGAGCGCCGCCATGGTGCGGCCCATGTCCTTGATCGAGGCGGCGCCGAGCTCGGCGATGAGGTCCTTCACCGCCTTCTCCGCCTCCGCGTCGCCGATCTGCTGCGGCAGGTAGCCCTCGATCACCGCGATCTCCTCCTGTTCCTGACGCGCGAGCTCGGGGCGGCCGCCTTTCTCGAATTGCTCGATGCTTTCGCGGCGCTGCTTGATCATGCTCTGCAGCATCGAGAGGATCTCGGCCTCGTCGATGCCGTCCATCTTGCCGCGTCCGCGCGCGGCGATGTCGCGGTCCTTCAGCGCGGCCTGAATGAGGCGCAGCGTCGATGTCGCGCGCTCGTTGCGCGCTTTCATCGCCAGCTTCAGATCGTCCTTGAACTTCTCGCGCAGCATGCCGCGGCTCCCGAAAAGAGAAGGGCGGCCGGGCCTCGCGGCACGCCGCCGAACGGCGAGACACTATCGCAATCGCCGCCGCGACAGAAGCCTCGCGCGCCCGCTCTTGACTGCGCGAATGGCCGCTGTATTCGCAGGTCGGCGGCCGGCGGAGCGGGGGCATGGACATCGTCGAGGCGACGCGAGGCTACGAAGCCTGGCTCGGCGCCGAGCTCGGGCGCATGGGATTGGCGCCGGTTGCGGCGGATCTCCGAGAAAAGCGCCGGCGCATGGCGAAGGAAGACGCCTTCGTGTTCCTGCGCGCTACCTATTATCGCTGGGCGCAGTTGTGGCCCCAGCTTTGCCCGGAGCTCGCGCGGGCGCCGCAAGCGCTCGCGGCCGGCGACCTTCACATCGAGAATTTCGGCACTTGGCGCGACCGCGAGGGGCGGCTTTGCTGGGGCATCAACGATTTCGACGAGGCCTACGCGCTCTCCTACGCCAACGATCTCGTGCGATTGGCCGCGAGCGCGTTCCTGGCCGTTGAGGCGGGCCGCTTTACGGCGGCGCCGGCGGCGCTCGCCGAGGCGATCCTCGACGGCTATGCGGCCGGCCTTGAGCGCTTCGTGCCTTTCGTGCTCGAGGAGCGCAACCTCGAGCTGCGCGCGATGGCCTATCACGCGGAGAAAGAGCCCGCGCGCTGGTGGAAGAAGCTCGGGAAGGAGCTGTTCCTGCAGCGCCCGCCGGCGGCGGCCCGCGCCGCGCTCGACGCCGATCTCAGCCGCGCCGAGCTCGCGAAGGCCGGTCATTTCTACCGCAGCGCCGGGACCGGCAGCCTCGGCCGGCCGCGCTACGTCTTGCGCGCGGAATGGCGCGGCGGTCTTCTGGCGCGCGAGGCCAAGGCGCTGGTGCCCTCGGCCGCGGCGTGGGCCGCGCGCCATAAGTCGGCACGCCCGCGCTACGCCGACGTCAGGCACCAATCGGCGGGATGCCTCGATCCGCTGCTGCGCGTCGAAGAAGGCTGGGTCGTGCGCCGCCTCGCGCCGCGTTCGTCGAAAATCGAGCTCGATTGCCTGCGCAAGAAGAGCGATCCCTTGGCGCTGCTGCGCGCGATGGGCCGCGCGGCGGCGAACCTCCACCACGGCTGCGCCGCCGCAGTGCCCGCGATCAAGCGCGATGTCGCGCGCCGGAAATCGCGCTGGCTCCGCGACGCCGCCCTCCGCATGGCCGACGCGATGCGCGAGGACCGGCGCGCGTGGAAACGATCGGGCGCCTGGCGGAAGTAGGCCGAAGAGCCTCGCGCGGAGCCGCGGAGTTCGCGGAGTCGCGGAGCTTTCGAAGCCGAAATTTCGTGTCGTCCCCGCGTAAGCGGGGACCCGTGCCAACGCCCGTAAACCGCTCGCAATCCCGGCACTGCGGAAACGCCGCGTGCTCGAACTGCGGTGTCTTATCGTGTGCACCGATCGCCGGAGAGGTGGGTCCCCGGTTTCGCGGGGACGACAAATCGGGAGGGTTTAACGAACATCTCCGCATCGTCCGCGGCTCCGCGCGGCGATAAACGCGGCATATCGATTCCAGAGCCAGACGGCATTTCTAAACCGCGGCCCCATCGCCGATGGTGCGGCTCGGCGCTGCGGCCATTCCGGCGGCAGCCGATTGAGAGACCAGGAGAACCACCATGCAGATCAAGATCGGCCGCGCCTGGCGTGGCCTCGCCGCAACCACGGCCGTCGCCGGCGCGTTCGCGGTTGCCGGCACCGCCTTCGCTGGCGAATGCCCCGCGGGCAAGGTGGCCCAGGGCTTCACCAATGCCGGCCACGCGGCCAAGGCCGTGACCGACCAGGTGCTCGCGCAAATCGATCTCGGCGCCGAGAAGGTGACGCTCAAAGGCCACAACATGCGCGTGCGCAAGCTCGTCATCCAGCCCGGCGGCATCGTGCCCTGGCACAGCCACGGCGACCGCCCGGCGCTGATCTACGTCGTGTCGGGCCAGGTCTTCGAATACGCCAGCACCTGCACCGTGCCGATCCTGCACAAGGCCGGCGAGGTTTCGCGCGAGACGCAGGCCACGTCGCACTGGTGGAAGAACACCGGCAAGGTGCCGGTCGTCCTCCTCTCGTTCGACATCATGCACGACCCGAACGACAAGAACATGTAGCTCGCGCGGCTGGCATCCGCCCGCCTCAGGTGGATGCCGGCCGAGCGTCGGCTCGTCATGAGCCGCACGGTGCCGGAGCGCGCAACCCGCATTGCCCCCGCCGGGCGGCGCGCTCCGGCCCGCAATCTTGCATTCTTTCCGCCAGGAGCGGACGAGATGACGACCGTCATGAACGCGACACTCGCACGAGAGCCGGCTGCGCGCGCCTCGGGCGCGTTTCTCCGCTTCGTCGTCATCGTGCTGACGGCGCTGCTCACCACCGTCGATCTCTTTGCGGTGCAGGCGATCCTGCCGGCGCTGACCGCCGCTTACGGCGTGAGCCCCGCCGCGATGGGCACCGCCGTCAACGCCAGCACGTTCGGCATGGCGGTTGGCGGATTGGCCGTGGCGCTTCTGAGCCGGCGCATCGACCGGCGTTGGGGCGTGCTGATCAGCCTCGCCGTACTGGCGATCCCGACCACGCTGCTCGCCACGGCGCCCAATCTCGCCGTCTTCACCGCGCTCCGCATCGTGCAAGGCCTCTGCATGTCGGCGGCGTTCACGCTGACGCTCGCCTATTTGGGCGAGAACTACAGCGCCGAGGACGCGGCCAGCGCGTTTGCCGCCTACATCACCGGCAACGTCGCGAGCAATCTCTTCGGCCGGCTCATCTCGGCCTCGGTCGCCGATCATCTCGGCTTGGCGCCGAACTTCTACGTCTTCGCGCTGCTCAATCTTGCCGGCGCCGTGCTCGTCTTCTTTACGTTGAAGGGCACGAAAAAGATGGAATGCGCGCCAATGCCGGCGGCCATGGCCGCGTCCGCCCGCGGGGCGGCGTCACCGCTCGCGGTCTGGGCCGAGCATTTCCGCAACCCCGCGCTCGTCGCCGGCTTCGCGATCGGCTTCTGCATTCTGTTCGCGTTCATCGGCACCTACACCTACGTCAACTTCGTGCTGGTGAAGGAACCGTTCGCGCTCGGCATGCAAAGCCTCGGCTTCGTCTATTTCGTGTTCCTGCCTTCGATCGTGACGACGCCGTTGGCCGGCCGCGCGGTCGCACGCTTCGGCGCGAGGCCGACGCTCTGGGCCGGGCTCGCGGTCGCCGGCGTCGCCCTGCCGCTGATGCTGCTCCAGACCATCGCCGCGATGATGGCCGGCCT
>JBKOUH010000165.1:0-2987 GCA_046723285.1 Pseudomonadota bacterium | reverse complement strand
ACCCTGCTGCGCTACTGGGTGATGCGCGCCGGCGACGTGCTGCTGCTGGCCACGTTCCGCTGCCCCGCCGACCGGCCCGAGGCCGATATCGGCGGCGTCGAGACCGTGCTGCAATCGCTCCGCCGCGAGCGGCCCGCGCCGGCCGCCGCCAAGGCGCATTGACTCCACCGGCCAACGCGCGACAATTCGCCATGAAGTTGCTGCGCCGAAGCCGGCCGAGACGCGATACCGCCCCGAAATCGTTCCGGCGCCGCCTCTACGATCTGCTCGAGTCGCGTCATTTGCGCGGCTGGCACTTCGTGGTCCAGAGCGCGCTCATCCTGCTCATTCTCGCCAACGTGCTCGCCGTCGTGCTCGAGACGATCGAACCGTTGGAGAAGGCGTACGCCGAATTTTTTCACTGGTTCGAGATCGTCTCGGTCGCCATTTTCACGCTCGAATACGCGGCGCGGATGTATGCGGTGACGGCCGGGCCGCGCGAGCAGTTCCGCCATCCGGTGCTGGGCCGGCTGCGCTTCGCGCTGTCGCCGCTGGCGATCATCGATCTCGTCGCCATCATGCCGCTGTTCGTGCTGGTGCTGTTCGGATTCGATCTGGGATCGCTGCGCCTGGTGCGCATCCTGCGCATCCTGAAGCTGCTGCGCTACTCACCCTCGATGGCGATGCTCGGCCGCGTCGTCTACAACGAGAGGAAAACGCTGACCGGCGCGCTCATCGTCTTCCTCATTCTGCTGCTGCTTTCGTCGACCGTCGCCTACTATGCCGAGCGCGTGGCGCAGCCCAAGACCTTCGGCAGCATCCCCGACGCCATGTGGTGGGCGATGGCGGCGCTGACGACGGTGGGCTACGGCGACGTCACGCCGATCACGGCGCTCGGCCGCGTCGCCGCCGGCGTGATCACGCTGCTCGGCATCCTCGTCATCGCATTGCCGACCGGCATCATCGCCAGCGGATTCATCGAAGAGGCCAAACGCCGCGATTTCGTCGTGACCTGGCAGTTGCTGACGGAGATCCCGTTCTTCGGGAGCCTCACCGCGCCGCGCATCGCCGACCTCGTGCGCATCTTGCGGCCGCGCTTCGTGCCGGCCGGCGAGGCGATCGTGCGCAAGGGCGAGGAAGGCGATTCCATGTTCATCATCGCCTCGGGCGAGGTCGACGTCGAGCTCGCGCATCCGCGCGAGCCGGTCCGTCTCGAAACCGGGCAATTCTTCGGCGAGATGGCGCTGATCGAGAAGCGCACGCGCTCCGCCACGGTGCGCGCGGTCGAGGAGTGCAAGCTGCTCGAGATGGGCGCCAAGGATTTCCACGAGCTCACGCGCCAACATCCCGAGCTCAGGGACTCGGTCCACAAGATCGCCGCCGAGCGCAAGGCCTACACCGGGCAGCCCAAGCCCGCGCCGACGGAAGGGTGACGGCCGAGGCCGATCCTGGATGCCAAGCGAGGGGGACCACGCGGTCAATCACGATGCGCCGCGCCGTGACTCCGGGCTTCCGTAAAGCGACTTCAGCCCTTCGCGCGTCGCCGGGCAGACGCCGCGCTCGGTGACGAGCGCCGTGACCAGCCGGCCCGGCGTCACGTCGAACGCGTAGTTGGCGGCGGCGCTCTTCTGCGGCGTGATCGTGACGCGCGCGACTGGTCCATCGGCGAGACGGCCCGCGATCTCGGTCACCTCGTCCGCCCCGCGCTCCTCGATCGGGATCTTCATCCCGTCGTCGAGCGTCCAGTCGATCGTGCTGTGCGGCAGTCCGACATAGAACGGAATGCCGTTGTCCTTGGCGGCGAGCGCCTTCAAGTAAGTGCCGATCTTGTTGCAGACGTCGCCGTTGGCGGTGACGCGGTCGGTGCCGACGATGCAGAGATCGACTTTGCCGTGCTGCATCAGATGGCCGCCGGCATTGTCGACGATGACCGTGTGATCGACGCCGTGCTGGCCGAGCTCCCAGGCCGTGAGCGCGGCACCCTGATTGCGCGGTCGCGTCTCGTCGACCCAGACGTGGATCGGAATGCCCTTGTCGTGCGCCTTGTAGATCGGCGCCAGCGCCGTGCCCCAATCCACGGTGGCCAGCCAGCCGGCGTTGCAGTGCGTAAGCACTTCGAGCTTGCCGCGCTTGCCCTTTCGCGCCCACGCTTGCTCGAACAGCTTCAAGCCGTGCTCGCCGATGGCTTCGCACGTGGCGACATCGTCGTCGCAGATCTCCTTGGCCATGACGTAAGCGGCGGCGACGCGCTCGCCGCGCGCGCGGTTGCGCACGGCATCGCGCACCGCGTCGAGCGCCCAGCGCAGATTCACCGCCGTCGGGCGCTGGGCGAGCAGCATCGCATGCGCGCGGTCGAGCGCTTCGTCCGACGCATCCTCGCGCAACGCCATGCACAATCCGTAGGCCGCGACGGCGCCGATCAGCGGCGCGCCGCGCGTCTGCATCGTCTTGATCGCGCGCGCGCAATCGGCCGCGCTCGCGAGCCGCAGCAGCGCGAATTCGTGCGGCAGCTTGGTCTGGTCGATGATGCCGGCCGACCAGCCATCGGCCTCGAGCCAGATGCTGCGATAGTGCTTGCCGGCGATTTTCATCGCGCCTCTCCGCCCGTCGCGATTTCTTCACGCGCCTGTGCGCGCGCGCACTGCGGGAACGACGGCGATGCGTTATCTCTCGCGCGTGCCCGGCGCAAAAGCCGATTTGGAGACATCGTCATGCAGAACCGCACCGTAGAAATTGTCCTCGGCGTCCTCATCGCCGCCGCCGGCATCGCTTTGATGGGCGTCGGCGTCTATGACTTCAGCCGGATTGCCGACATGGAGGCAGCCGGCCAAGTGCACGGCCTCACGTCCAAGGTCAAGATCGTTTACGCGATCCTCGGCAAGTGGGGCGTGCTCGGCGTTTTCGGCTTCGTCGGCGTGTGCGTCGTCATCTCGGGCGGCGACAAGCTGTTGAACGCGATCCGCGCGGTGCCGAAGCGCGACACCGCGGTGTGAACGGCATCACAGCGC
>JBKOUH010000301.1:0-9450 GCA_046723285.1 Pseudomonadota bacterium | reverse complement strand
CGATGGCGCGGTTGCGCCAGCGGCTGACGGCCCATCCCGTGGCGCCGCCGCGGCCTTCGGCGACGGCCGCGCAGCTCTTGAGAAAGGCGACGCTGTTCGAGCAGCGCCCGCCGCAATTTTCGAGCGCGGCCTGGCGCGCTTCATCCGCCGACGCGTAGTCGAGGGCCATGCCGCTGGCCAATTCGGGCCCGTAGGCAATCGCGCCCCATTTCCCCTCCCACTGCGCCGCGGGGGGCGACGAGAGCAGGGCGAGCATGACGAGCGCGAGAGCGGTGCGGAACATGGGATGGCCTCGGCTCCATCAAGCCGCAGCCGGTCCGAGCCATCCACCGAATTTTTGGTTATAGGCGGCGTGGTGCGAGCGTCGGCGCGCGCGCTCGATCGCTTAATTCGGAGGCCGCTTCATGCATTTAGCGTTCCTTGCCCCGCTCCGGCACAGCGGATAAATAACGCGTCTCGGGCAGACGGGGCAGGTCATGCGGCGCGCGCTTCTCATCGGCTGGCTGGCGGCGGCGGCCCTCGCGGCCTCCCCGGCGTCGGCGCAAAACACCTGGAAGGCCGGGAACTGGAACGGCGCACCCTATTTCAACGGCCAGCAATTCTCGCATTGCGCCATGACCGTCAACTTCACCGACGGCACGCAGCTCATCGTCCAAGTCACGGCGCAGCTGCAGATGTTCGTGGGGGCGTCCAAGACCAATTGGAACATGGACCCCACCAAGCAATACGACGTCGTGTTCGAGGTGACGGGCGGCTACAAGAAGACGTTCAAGGGCCGCGTTACCGCCGACCGGCGCAACACGATCTGGTTCACGATCGGCAACGATCCCGAACTGCGCCGCGCGCTTGCCGGCAACGGGACGATGACCTGGATCGACGCGCAGAGCGCGCGCTTTCCGTTCAATCTCGCGGGCAGCGACAATGCGATGCGCAAGCTGCTCGCCTGCGCCGCGCTTTACGGCGCCGATTAGGGGCGGGCAGCGAACGCCGAAGCGCGCGAGCGCGACGCGTTCGTTGCCCGCTCCGTGCGCCTTCGACGTCCGGCTACCAGCCGAGCCCGGGTTCGAGCCGCCCGGCCGACGCCATCGCGCGCACGCGATGCGCGGCTTCCTCGGCCGACATGGTCTCGCCGTAGTGGCAGTAGCAGACGATGCGGTGCAGCTCGTGCTCCGACAGATCGAAGAAGCGCATCGCCTCGCCGAACGTGTCGTTCTTGAGCCCGGCCACGCGCAGCACCGGGTCTTCGGCCGCCACGCTCAGCGGCGAATTGTCGGCGCGCACCTGCGCCAGCGCCTCGGGCGCCACATACTCGGTCCGGAGCAGGGAATTGAGCCGTCCCGGGCCGATCTTGGCGAGGGCCGCGGCCCAGCGCTGCAGGCGCTCGGTGCGCGTGACCGGTATCGGCGTGGTGTCGGCCGCGCGTTCGAGTTCGGCCAGTGTCTTGTGTTCCATACTTGACCTCCTTCTCGCAGCCCTGTTCGGCGCGAACGGCGGTCGCCGCTACGCACAGCGGCTGCACTTGCTTGGAAGTAATACGCAGCCGCGGCGACGGCGCTCCCGCGGGCCGCGCAAAAATATCGGTGAGCAAGCGAATACTCTTATGGCGCAGCCGCGCGCCTCGATGCGCCGCAGCTTTTGCGTATTGCCGGGGCAAGCGTGGCCAATTCGCGGCAACACGAGCAGCGGTGCTGGGCGTCGCCATTTCGCAGGCGCGCTACGAGCAGCGTAAGGGGCGGAAGCGATGGGATTGCCCCCGCCGCGAAACGGCCAGAACCATATCGCGCGGCGCTTTTCCGCGCCGACGTCGAGGCCGGGCGGAAATCAGAATTGGTAGACGCGCTGCCGGTCCCTTGCCGCGCTCTTCGTCCGGTTTTCGAGTGCCGGCACCACCGGCAAGATATCATGACAAGCGATGTCGGCGGCATCGGGCGCCGTTCGTCCTCGGCACGACCAAACCAGGAGACCATCCATGACCGCCACCGCTTCCGCCGGCTCGGACCGCGAGCTCGTGCTGACCCGCATCATCGACGCGCCGCGCGAAAAGCTGTTCCGCTGCTGGACCGAGCCCGAGCTCTTGAAGCAGTGGTTCGCGCCGCTGCCTTACACCACGCCGGTGGCCGAACTCGACGTGCGGCCGGGCGGCAGTAATCGCATCGTGATGCGCAGCCCCGAGGGGCAGGACATGCCCATGCAGGGCACCTATCTCGAGATCGTCAAGAACGAGCACATCGTCTTCACCGACGCTTACACCGAAGGGTGGATGCCCGCGGAGAAACCCTTCTTCACCGGAATCATCACCTTCGAGGATCTCGGTGGCGGCAAGACGCGCTACACCGCCCGTGCGCGCCATTGGACCGTGGCCGACCGCGAGGCACACGAGAAAATGGGCTTCCATGTCGGCTGGGGCATCTGCACGGATCAGCTGGCGGCGCTGGCGGCGAAGCTCTGAGGCTCCAAGACACCCGGCGCCGGGGTCGCACGCGCACTTTGCAATTGCCGTGGCGCGCCTTAGCCTCGATGCTCGCGTGTCGTTGTCACGCCGCGGAGCGCCCATGAACGAGATGATCGCCAAGTCCGAAGCCGCCTTCTGGAGCCGCGCGCGGCGGCACATGCTGCGCTACGGCGGCGATTTCGTGCCGTTCGTGCCGGTCCGGGCCGAGGGCGCGTTCCTTTACGACGCCGGCGGCCGCCGCATGCTCGACTTCACCTCGGGCCAGATGAGCGCGATCCTCGGCCATACGCATCCCGAGATCGTGGCGACGGTGCGCGACACGGTCGGGCGCCTCGACCATCTCTTCTCCTCGATGCTCTCGGCGCCGGTCGTCGATCTCGCCGAGGCGCTGGCGCGGCTAGTGCCCGATTTGCCGAAGGTGATGCTGCTCTCGACCGGCGGCGAAGCGAACGAGGCCGCGATCCGCCTCGCCAAGCTCGTCACCGGCAAGTGGGAGATCGTCGGCTTCACCCAATCCTGGCACGGCATGACCGGCGGCGCTGCGGCCGCCACCTATAAGGCCGGGCGGCGCGGGGCGGGGCCGCTGATGCCGGGTCAGTTCGGCATCCCGGCGCCCAATCCCTACCGTCCGCGCTTCCGCGGCGTGAGCTGGCAGCAGGAGCTCGACGATTCGTTCGAGCTGCTCGACCGGCAATGCACGGGCAATCTCGCGGCCTTCATCGCCGAGCCGATCTTGAGCAGCGGCGGCGTCCTCGATCTGCCGCCCGGCTATCTCAACGCGCTGCAGGCGCATTGCCGCGCGCGCGGCATGAAGCTGATCCTCGACGAGGCGCAAACCGGCATCGGCCGCACCGGCTTGATGTTCGCGTTCGAGCGCGACGGCGTCGTGCCCGATATCTTGACGCTCTCGAAGACGCTCGGCGCCGGGCTGCCGCTCTCGGCAATCATGACCAGCGACGCGATCTCGGCCGAGGCCGACGCGCGCGAGTTCCTCTTCTACACGACGCATGTCAACGACCCGCTGCCGGCCGCCGTCGGCTTGAAAGTGCTCGAGATCGTGGTCCGCGACCGGCTCGCGGAGCGCGCGAAAACGGCGGGCGCGCGCCTCGCCGCCGGGCTGCGCCAGCTGATGCAGCGCCACGCCTGCGTCGGCGACGTGCGCGGGCGCGGTCTCCTGCTCGGCCTCGAATTCGCCGACGCGGGCGGCAAGAGCGCCAGCACGCTCTCGGACGCGGTCACCGACGCCGCGCTCGATCTCGGCCTCTCGGCCAACATCGTCCGCGCCGGCGCCAATTCCGGCGGCACGATGCGCATCGCCCCGCCGCTCACCGTCACCGACGCCGAGATCGATCTCGGCCTCGAGCTGCTCGACAGTGCGATCAAGCGCGTGACCGCGTAGGGGAGTTCACGGCCGCTTCGGTATCCCCAAGCCGCGCTGCACGGCGTGGCGCGCGAGGCCGCGATCCAGCCAGGCGGGAACGTGCTTCAGGGCGTCGAAGGCCACGAGGTCGCGCGCTTCGTAGAACGTGATCAGGTTCCGCACCCAGCCGAGCAGCGAGATGTCGGCGATCGTGTAATCCTCGCCCATCATCCAGGGCCGGGCCGCGAGACGCGCCTCGACGACGCCGAGCAGGCGCTTCGATTCGGCGACGTAGCGCTCGAGCGGCCGCTTGTCGGCGATCGCCTTGCCCGCGAATTTGTTGAAGTATCCGACCTGGCCGAACATCGGCCCGACGCCGGCATTCTGGAAGAACACCCACTGCATCGTCTCGTAGCGGCGCGCGGGATCGGACGGATAGAGCTTCCCGGTCTTCTCGCCGAGATAGATCAGGATCGCGCCCGACTCGAAGAGTCCGAGCGGCGCGCCGCCCGGCCCGTTGGGATCGATGATCGCCGGGATCTTCCCGTTCGGATTGAGCGAGAGAAATTCGGGCGTCCAGCTCTCGTTCTTCGTGATGTCGACGAGATGCGGCTCGTAGGGCAGGCCGATCTCCTCCAGCATGATCGAGGCCTTCACGCCGTTCGGCGTGTTCAATGAGTAAAGCTGGAGACGGTCCGGGTGCTTCGCCGGCCAGCGCGCGGTGATCGGAAAAGCGGAAAGATCGGGCATCGCGTCTCCTTGCGGATAAATCGGTCACGCCGCAAACGGCGCTGGCCAAGGAGGCACGGCAGATCGTTTGCGCCGTCTCGGGCCGGTCCACAGGACCCCAGGATAGCCTTTCAAGGGGCGAAGTTTTTCGCACCGATACGCCCATTCCGGCGAGTCCTCGATGGCGACGTGGTAGAGAGGTTCGCGGCCCGTACGGCCGTCGAAGAGCGCGCGCGGAATGTTCACCATCTTTGGCGACCGTCCCCGCGAATACGCAACGGGAGTGCCGCAGCACGAGCAGAACGCGCGCGTGTCTCCGGTCGTCTTGTCTTTGAATCGGGTAAGCTGCTTCTCGCCCTTGGCCATGCGGAAGCGGCTGCGCCAACATCCGACGTACGTCGCATAAGCGGCGCCATGCGCCCGCCGGCTGTGACGCGAATGGTCGTGCCACGCCCAAAATGCCGGAATGCTGATCTCGACCTGCACTTTACCGCACAGGCACTGACCCGTCGTGATGCCCGCTGGCACCTTCCAGGCTTTCTCCGCAACCCGGCTCATGCGCACCTCCGGGCGGACTATAGCGCGCCCAATTCCACCGGCAGCATTCCAATGCGGCCAAAAGCCGCCATCGGTACTCACTCCCACTCGATCGTGCCGGGCGGCTTGCTGGTCACGTCGTAGACGACGCGGTTGATGCCGCGCACTTCGTTGGTGATGCGCGTCGAGATGCGCGCGAGCACTTCGGGCGGGAACGCGAACCAGTCGGCGGTCATGCCGTCGGTCGAGGTGACGGCGCGGAGCGCGATCGCCTGGTCGTAGGTGCGCGCGTCGCCCATCACGCCGACGCTGTGCACCGGCAGCAGCACCGCGAAGGCCTGCCAGATCGCGTCGTAGAGGCCGGCCTTCCGGATCTCGTCGATGTAGATCGCGTCGGCTTTCCGCAACAGGTCGCATTTCTCGCGCGTGACCGCGCCCAGGATGCGGATCGCGAGGCCGGGGCCGGGAAACGGGTGCCGGCCCACCAGCGTTTCGGGCAGGCCGAGCTCGCGGCCGAGCGCGCGCACCTCGTCCTTGAACAGCTCGCGCACGGGCTCCACGAGCTTCAGCTTCATGCGCTCGGGCAGGCCACCGACATTGTGGTGCGACTTGATGGTCTGCGTGGGGCCGCCGAAAAAGGAGACCGACTCGACGACGTCGGGATAGAGCGTGCCCTGCGCGAGGAACGCCGCGCCGCCCACCTTGTGCGCCTCCTCGTCGAACACGTCGATGAACGTCGTGCCGATGATCTTCCGCTTGGTCTCGGGGTCGGTCACGTCCTCGAGCTTGCCGAGGAACAGCGCCGAGGCGTCGCGGTGCACGAGCGGGATGTTGTAGTGATTGCGGAACAGCTCGACGACCTGCTTGGCCTCGTCGAGACGCAGGAGGCCGTGATCGACGAAGATGCAGGTGAGCTGGTCGCCGATCGCCTCGTGCAGCAGCACGGCCACGACCGACGAATCGACGCCGCCCGAAAGCCCGCAGATCACGCGCGCCGTGCCGACTTGCGCCCTGATCTTCGCGATTTCCTCGGCGCGGAACGCCTTCATCGACCAATCGCCGCGGAGGCCCGCGACCTTGTGCGTGAAGTTGCGCAGCAGCCTCGCGCCGTCGGGCGTGTGCATCACCTCGGGGTGGAACTGCACGCCGTAGAACTTCCGCTTCTCGTCGCAGACCGCGGCGAACGGCGCATTGGCGCTTTCGGCCACCGGGCGGAAGCCCGCGGGCAGCGAGATGACGCGGTCGCCATGGCTCATCCACACCGGATAGGCGCCGCCCTTCTTCCACACGCCGTCAAAGAGCGCGCAATCGGCGGTCACGCGCACTTCGGCGCGGCCGAATTCGCGATGATCGGCGGGCTCGACCTTGCCCCCGAGCACGTCGCACATGGTCTGCTCGCCGTAGCAGATGCCGAGCACCGGCACGCCCATTTTGAAGACCGCGGGCGAGGCGCTGGGCGTGCCCTTCTCGTGCACCGAGGCCGGCCCGCCCGAGAGGATCACGGCCTTGGGCGCGAAATCGGCGATGCGATTTTCGGCCACGTTGAACGGCATGATCTCGCAATAGACGCCGTTCTCGCGCACGCGCCGCGCGATCAGCTGCGTGTATTGCGCGCCGAAATCGAGGATCAGAACGCGCTCGTGATGGCCGATGGTCATGGCAGCGGATGCGCGAGGGAGGTCCGATTGCGGATTGGCCGGCGGCTCCGCGATTACCTGTCCCATATTTGCTTTTCCGTCCTCTGTCATCTGTCCTCTGCCCTCCGCGCGCAAGGCGCGCCTTCCTTGAACAGCGCGGCGAGATCGGGCCAGCGATAGCCGATCTGCGCCACGTCCATGCCCCAGAGCCGCTCGCTGCGCTCGAGGCTCTTCTTGCCGCCCATCGCCTCGTAGAAAAAGCGCGAGGGGTTGGCGGCCAGCACCCACAGCATCGCCTGATAGCAGCCGCGCTCGCGCAGGCCCTGCATCAGCGCGCAGATGAGCGCGCGGCCGACGCCGCGGTTCTGGAAGTCGGGCCGCACATAGAGCGTATAGATCTCGCCTTCGTGCCGGGCGCTGTCCCGTCCGCCGTGGCGGCCGGGACCGGCGCTGCCAAATCCGACAACGCCGCCTTTGGCATTGACGGCGACGCGCACGAATTCGCGCGGCCGCCGCGCCGCGAGCAGGCGCGACCAATAGAAGGCCTGCGCCTCGTCCGACATCTTCACCAGCACGCGGTCCGGCAGCATGCCGGGATAGGTCGCGCGCCAGGTCTCGACGAACACGGCGGCGATCTTCTCCGCGTCCTCGGGAAGTCCGGCGCGCACCGCGAAGCCGGTCATGGCGGCGCCAGCACGGCCGCGAAGAAGCCGTCGGTGCGGTGGCGATGCGGCGTCAGCAGCATGAACGGGCCTTCGAACGGCGCGTCGGTCCCGATCGCCTCGCGCCAGGCCTTGTCGGCGGGCACGATGCGCCAGCCGCGATGTTCGTTGCGGAACGCCTCGATCTGATCGGCGCCTTCCGAAGGCAGGATCGAGCAGACGGCGTAGACGAGGCGGCCATTGGGGCGCAAATGTTGCGCGGCCTCGCGCAACAGCGCCGCCTGCGTCTTGCGGTATCCGTCGAGCATCGCTCGCGTCAGGCGCCATTTCGCTTCCGGATGGCGGCGCCAGGTGCCCGAGCCGCTGCAGGGCGCGTCGACGAGCACGCGGTCGAACTTCCCGAGCGCCTCGTTCGCCTTGCCCTTGCCGAGCGCTCCGCTCTTGAGCGGCCGGCTCTTGACGATGCGGGCGCCGCTCCGCGCCAGGCGCGGCGCGAGCCGGGCGAGGCGCTTGGCATCGCTGTCGCAGGCGAGGATGCCGCCGCGATTGCCCATCGCCGCCGCCAGCGCCAGCGTCTTGCCGCCGCCGCCGGCGCAGAGATCGAGCACGCGCATGCCCGGCTTGGCGCCGACCAGCAGCGCGGCGAGCTGCGAGGATTCGTCCTGCACCTCGATCCACCCGTCGCGATAGATGCCGAGCGCCGTGACGTTCGCGCGATCCTCGAGCCGCAGGCCCGCGGGCGCGTGCGGGGTCGGCGCGGCGCCGATCTCGGACTCCGCGAGCGCCGTATACGCTTCTTCGCGCGTCGTCTTCAGCGTGTTGACGCGCAGGTCGGTCGGCGCCGGCCGGGCGAAGGCGAGCAGCTCCGGCCAAGTATCGGCGCCGAATTGGCGCTCGATCTCGGGTGTGAGCCAGGCGGGAAAGCTCGCCTGGTCGGCCAGCGCCGGCGGCACGCGCATCTGCGCGATGTCGAGCATCTTGACGCGGCGCGCCTCGTCGGCGCTGAGCGGCGCGGGGTGGTAACGCGTGCCGTCGCAGGCGGCGATGAGCGCGGGCGCGTCGATGTTTTGATGAACCGAGAAGGTCCACAGCGTGCGGAACTTGTTGGTCGCCGGAAAGCCGACTTCGTTGACCAGCAGCCAATCGATGTAGCCGCGCTGGCGCAGCGCCTGGAACACCGCGTCGCCGATCGCGCGCCGGTCCTTGGCGCCGATATAACGCCGGCTGCGGAAATAGGAATTGACCACGGCATCGGCGGGCAGGGCGTCTTCGCCCTTCTGCGGCGTCTCGATGCGGTCGAGCAGCTCGATCGCCGCCTGTATGCGAGCCCCCGGGGTCACGGCCGATCAAAGGCGCCGGTAATTGGGCGCCTCCCGTGTGATCGTCACGTCGTGCACATGGCTCTCGCGCTGGCCGGCGCCGGTGACGCGGATGAACTTCGCGTTCTTCTGGAACTCGGCGATGTTGCGCGAGCCGGTGTAGCCCATCGCGGCGCGCAAGCCGCCGACGAGCTGGTGAATGACGTTGGCGACGGGGCCCTTGTACGGCACCTGGCCTTCGATGCCCTCGGGCACGAGCTTCAGCGTGTCGGCCACTTCCTGCTGGAAGTAGCGGTCGGCCGAGCCGCGCGCCATCGCGCCGAGCGAGCCCATGCCGCGATAGGATTTGTAGGAGCGGCCTTCGTAGAGATAGACCTCGCCCGGCGCCTCGTCGGTGCCGGCAAGCAGCGATCCGATCATCGCGCATTCGGCGCCGGCGGCGATGGCCTTGGCGAGATCGCCCGAATATTTCACGCCGCCGTCGGCGATGACCGGCACCTTCTGCTTCCGGCATTCCTCGACGCAGTCGAAGATCGCGCTCAACTGCGGCATGCCCACGCCGGCGACGATGCGCGTCGTGCAGATCGAGCCCGGGCCGATGCCGACCTTGACGCCGTCGGCGCCGGCATCGATCAGCGCCTTGGCGCCCTCGGCGGTGACGACGTTGCCGGCGACCACCTGCGTGTAGTTCGAAAGCCGGCGGATGCGGTCCACGGCCTTCATCACGCCCTCGGAATGGCCGTGCGACGTATCG
>JBKOUH010000321.1:0-4455 GCA_046723285.1 Pseudomonadota bacterium | reverse complement strand
GCACCAGGCATCGCCGCTGCCGGCGGCCGTGTCGTTCGCGGCCGGCGCGGCGCTTGGCGTGCCCTATATGACCGCGCATCGTTGTCTGTTCGCCGACGGGGCGATCGCCGGAACGACGGTCTTCGTGCCGGGCGGTGCGGGCGGGGTCGGCAACGCCGCGATCCAGCTCGCGAAATGGGGTGGGGCGGCGACGGTGATCGCGACGGTGAGCCGCCCGGAGCAGGAGAAGGTGGCGCGGGCCGCCGGCGCCGATCACGTGATCGACCGTAAGCGCGAGGACGTCGCCGCGCGCGTGATGGCGCTTACCGCGAACAAGGGCGTCGACCGCATCGTCGAAATCTCGCCCGAGCAGAATTTCGCCGCGGCGCTCAAGGTGATCAAGGTCAACGGCGTGATCTCGATCTATGCCATGGATCGCGCCGACAGCGTGCTGTCCGCGCCGTTGCTTTCGCTGCTGCGCAGCGCGGTCACCCTGCGTTGGGCCTACATCTATCGCCTGCCGCAGGCGCTCAAGGACGCCGCGGTCCGCGAAATCGGCGCCGCGCTCGCCGCCGGCGCGCTTAAGCCGCATATCGGCGCCGTCTATCAATTGGACCGGGTCGCCGACGCGCATGACCGTCTCGACAGCGGCACGCTCGTCGGCAAGGCCGTGATCGCGCTCGCGGATTGACGGTTTGCCCGAAGGCGGGTGCCGCCTATAGTCGGCGCCGCGGGAGGGAAAACATATGCACGGCACCGCCGCCAAGCTTCAGACCGCCGAGCGCATGGCGCGGCTCGGCACCGAGTCGGCCTTCGAGGTGCTGGCGCGGGCCGAGGCGCTGCGCCGGCAGGGCAAGGACGTCATCAATCTCGGGATCGGCCAGCCCGATTTCAAAACGCCACCGCACATCGTCGAGGCCGCGGCCAAGGCGCTGCGCGACGGGCACCACGGCTACACGCCCGCGGCCGGCATTCCGCAGCTCCGCGAGGCGGTGGCCGGCTACATCCAGCGCCAGCACGGCGTCGAGGTCGGTCCCGAGCGCGTGCTCATTATGCCGGGCGGCAAGGTGACGATGTTCTTCGCGATCCTGATGTTCGGCGAGCCGGGCGCCGAGATCATGTATCCCAATCCCGGATTCCCGATCTACGAATCTGTGATCAAGTTCAGCGGCGCCAAGCCGGTGCCGATCGCGCTGCTCGAGAAGACCGGCTTCGCATTCGACGCCGAGGCCGTGCTGGCGCAGATCACGCCGAAGACGCGGCTCATCATCCTCAACAGCCCGGCCAACCCCACCGGCGGCGTCGTGCCCAAGAGCGAGATTGACAAGCTCGCGGCCGGCCTCGAGCGCCACCCGCACGTGGCCGTGATGTCGGACGAGATCTATCACCGCCTGCTGTTCGACGGCCGCGAGCACGCGACGCTGTTCCGCTATCCCGCAATCGCCGACCGCCTCATCGTGCTCGACGGCTGGTCGAAGACCTACGCGATGACCGGCTGGCGGCTCGGCTGGAGCGTCTGGCCGACATCCCTCGTCGACCAGGCCGAACGTCTCGCGATCAACTGCCACTCCTGCGTCAACGCTGCCGCGCAATGGGCCGGCATCGCGGCGCTCGAGGGACCCCAGGATTCGGTCGGCGTCATGCGCGATGCGTTCGCAGAGCGCCGCCGCATCATCGTCGAGGGCTTGAACGGGATTCCGGGCGTGAGCTGCGTCGAGCCGGGCGGGGCATTCTATGCGTTCCCCAACATCGTCCGCACCAACAACGACGCGCGCACGCTCCAGGACCTCTTCTTGAACGAGGCCGGCGTCGCCACCATCGCCGGCACGGCCTTCGGCGCGAATGGCGAGGGGTATCTGCGCTTTTCCTATGCAAACAGCGCCGAGAATATCTGCGAGGCGCTGAAACGCATCGGCCGCGTGCTCTCTTAGGCAGTTGGGCACCGCCAACTGACGGCATTGCGCGCAGAATGCCTATGAAGCGTGCAGATTTTTGCCTAATGTGAGGACATTCCGGGGGTTCCGGAGTTCTGCTTGCGCTTGATTTGCGGCCTCGTTAACCCCTGGCATGGTCCGTGCATCGATAAGGTGCGCCGCGGCCCAGTTACCGGCTGGCCGCGCCAACATCATCAAGGCGATCAATGAAAAAGATCGAAGCGATCATAAAACCGTTCAAGCTCGACGAGGTGAAGGAAGCGCTCAACGATCTCGGCATCAAGGGCCTGACCGTGACCGAGGCCAAGGGCTTCGGGCGGCAGAAGGGGCACACCGAGCTCTACCGCGGCGCCGAATACGTCGTCGATTTCCTGCCCAAGGTGAAGATAGAAGTCGTGCTCGAGGATTCGATGGTCGACCGCGCGGTCGAATCGATCATGCAGGCCGCCAAGACCGGCCGCATCGGCGACGGCAAGATCTTCATCTCCTCCGTCGAGGACGTCATCCGCATCCGAACCGGCGAGCGGGGCAACGAAGCGGTGTAAGCGGGTCCGTCCGCGCCGTTTCGCCTCATCGCAACCGCAGCCTCGTTTCCGCAAAAAGCAAGGCGCATTCAAGCAAGGGGAAGACAAGCCATGGCCACGGCTAAAGACATCATCCAGATGATCAAGGACAAGGACGTCCAGTACATCGACCTCCGGTTCACCGATCCGAGGGGCAAGTGGCAGCATCTGACGCAGGTGCCGCGGACAATGGACGAGGCCGCGTTCACCGACGGCATCATGTTCGACGGCTCGTCGATCGCCGGCTGGAAGGCGATCAACGAATCCGACATGACGCTGATGCCGGATCCCAATCAGGTGACGATGGATCCGTTCACGGCGCAGCCCACGATGGTCATCTATTGCGACGTGATCGAGCCCTCGACGGGCCAGGGCTACACGCGCGATCCGCGCTCGATCGCCAAGCGCGCCGAGGCCCACGTCAAGGCGACGGGCCTCGCCGACACCGCGTTCTTCGGGCCCGAGGCCGAGTTCTTCGTGTTCGACGACGTGCGCTTCGACGTCTCGATGAACCACGTGTTCTACAAGGTCGATTCGGAAGAGGGCCCCTACAACACCGGCGCCGAATACGCAGCCGGCAACATGGGCCACCGGCCGCCGGTCAAGGGCGGCTATTTCCCGGTGCCGCCGGTCGACAGCGCGCAGGACATGCGCTCCGAGATGCTGGCGATGATCGAGCAGATGGGCTTCGAGACCGAGAAGCACCATCACGAGGTCGCCGCCTCGCAGCATGAGCTCGGCTTGAAGTTCGGCACGCTCGTCAAATGCGCCGACGCGATGATGGTCTACAAATATTGCGTCAGCATGGTCGCGCATAAGTGGGGCAAGACCGCGACCTTCATGCCGAAGCCGATCTACGGCGACAACGGCTCGGGCATGCACGTGCACCAGTCGCTGTGGCGCGACGGCAAACCCCTCTTTGCCGGCAACGGCTACGCCGATCTCTCCGAGACCGCGCTCTACTACATCGGCGGCATCATCCGCCACGCGCGCGCGATCAACGCATTCACCAACTCGACGACCAACAGCTACAAGCGCGTGATCCCGGGCTTCGAGGCGCCGGTGCTGCTCGCTTACTCGGCGCGCAACCGCTCGGCCTCGTGCCGCATCCCGGTGGTGTCGAACCCCAAGGGCAAGCGCGTCGAGGTGCGCTTCCCGGATCCGCTCTCGAACCCGTACCTCGCCTTCTCGGCGATGCTGATGGCGGGCCTCGACGGCATCCAGAACAAGATCCACCCCGGCGATCCGATCGACAAGAACCTCTACGACCTGCCGCCCGAGGAGCTCCGCAAGGTTCCCACGGTGTGCGGCTCGCTGCGCGAGGCGTTGAACGAGCTCGACAAGGACCGCGCGTTCCTGAAGAAGGGCGACGTGTTCACCGACGACCTGATCGACAGCTACATGGACCTCAAGTGGGAAGAGGTCTACGCGTTCGAGCACCAGCCGCATCCGGTCGAGTACAAGATGTACTACAGCTCGTGACGCTCCGCTGAGCGGAGCGGCGCGCAAGCGTCCGGCACGCTATCGACCCGAGCACGTGCCAGAGAGCCCGGCTCCCGAAAGGGGGCCGGGCTTTCTCTTTGCGTGCGCCATGCGTGCGGCGGCCTTGCGCGCTGGGCACTCACCCTACATCGTCGGGTTTGGCGCCTTCGACCGCGCGCAACCCTGATCGAATAAGAGCCGGCCGGTGACAATGCTTTATGAGCTGCGAATCTACCGCATTGCCGCGGGATGGATGGACGCCATGCACGAGCGGCTGGGCAAGCTCGTGATTCCGCTGTTTCGCGAGCTTGGCATGCCGCATCCGGTCGGCGTGTGGGAGGCGACCGCGGGGCCGGCGTTGCCGCGCTTCGTGTGGATGATCGCGTGGCGCGACTTCGCGGCGCGCGAAAAGGCCTGGGCGGAGTTCGCGCCGCGCTGGCAGAAGGTGCGTGGCACGGGGACGTCGGTCCAGTTCGTCACTAGCATCGACGTGTCTC
>JBKOUH010000097.1:0-4990 GCA_046723285.1 Pseudomonadota bacterium | reverse complement strand
CATCTGCGCGAGGTTCACGGCGTGCGGGTCCTTGCGCTCCGCCACTTGCTCCGCGGGCAGCACCGCCACCTCGTCGAGATAACGCTCGAGATAGGCCTGCGTGTGCGACCAGCCGTCGCCCTGGTTGCGGATGAAGGCGTGCACGCAGGCGAGTGCCGTGGGCTCGCCCTTGGAATCGATCAGCTCGACCGAGCCCAGCAGCGCCGGGACGTTGGCAAAGCCGGCGACGTCGGTGAGAAAGCGCCCCATCTCCACATCGGGATGGACGCCTACAGCAAGGCGGCGATAGAGCTTCAGGACGAGATAGTCCTCGACCAGGATCGAAGAATTGCTCTGCTCGACGTTGAGCGGGCGCACCGCCAGCAGTGCCGGCGACGTGCGCTCGGCGAAAGCGCGCGTTGGGCGGAATTCGATCCTTCCCGCCGGGTGCTCCAGCGTCGTGCCGTGGCGCACGGCGTCGATTACGGCCAGTGTGAAGCGCTCGTCCTGCACCGCCTCGAAGAGCGCACCGCCCTTGGGCCCTTTGCGCACTTTGGCGAGCGTGAAGTTGATGCGATCCTGCGCGAGGGTGTGCACCTCGCGCCATTCGAGCGCGAGCGGGAGCAAGTAGCGCTGCGGCGGCACTTTGGCATCGAAGCGTGCCTCGAGAAACGCGAGCAGCCAGCCCTCGCCGCCTGCGCTGAAGGGCACCGCGGCGGTCACCTCCACTTCGCGCAGGCTCGCGTCCTTGGCACCATACCAACGCCGCATCGGCAGATAGCGCTTCAGCGCATCGCGCTCGAACATCGCCTTGTTGCGCCCCGCAAGCGCGGTTTGCCATCCGTCAGAGACGACGAGTGTCACGAATTCCGGCAGCGGCTCCACGACCGTCGGCCCCGCATCGGGCAAGGTCGCCGGCTGTGCGAGCAGGAACCAGTAAAAGGAGTGGCCCGACAGCGTGACGCGGTAATGACCCTCGCCGATCTGCGGAAACTTCGTGCGGCCCATCAGCTCGACCGGCACGCGCCCGCGCCACGGCGAGAGATCGAGGTCCGCGGCTTCCGCCGAGCGCGCGAGGTTGGCGACGCACAGCACGGTTTCGTCCGCATATTCGCGCACATAGGCGAAGATGCGCCGGTTCGAGGGGTAGAGGAAGTTGAGCGAGCCGCGCCCGAACACCTTCCGGCCCTGGCGCGCCGCGATGAGCCGCTTCATCCAGTTCAAGAACGAGTGCGGATTGCGGCTCTGCGCCTCGACGTTCACCGATTGGAATCCGTAGACCGGGTCCATCAGCGGCGGCAGGAAAAGCCGCGCGGGATCAGCGCGCGAGAAACCGCCGTTGCGGTCGGGCGTCCACTGCATCGGCGTGCGCACGCCGTCGCGGTCGCCCAAGAAGATATTGTCGCCCATGCCGATCTCGTCGCCGTAGTAGACGATGGGGCTGCCCGGCATCGACATCAGCAGGCTGTTCATCAGCTCGATCTTGCGCCGATCGTTCTCCATCAGCGGCGCGAGCCGGCGGCGGATGCCGAGGTTCAAGCGTGCGCGGCGCTCGGCGGCGTAGGTCTTCCAGAGATAGTCGCGCTCCGAATCGCTCACCATCTCGAGTGTGAGCTCATCGTGATTGCGCAGGAAGATCGCCCACTGGCACGACTCCGGAATCTCCGGCGTCTGGCGCATGATGTCGGTGATGGGGTGGCGGTCTTCCTGCGCGATCGCCATGTACATGCGCGGCATCAGCGGGAAGTGGTACGCCATGTGGCATTCGTCGCCGTTGCCGAAATAGGCCTGCACGTCCTCGGGCCACTGGTTGGCCTCGGCGAGGAACATCTTGTTCTTGTGCTTCTTGTCGAGCTCAGCGCGCAGGCGCTTCAGCACGGCGTGGGTCTCGGCGAGGTTCTCGTTGATCGTGCCCTCGCGCTCGACGAGGTAAGGAATGGCGTCGAGCCGCATCCCATCCACGCCGGCGTCGAACCAGAACCTCATTGTGTTGATCACCGCCTTGAACACTTGCGGATTGTCAAAGTTCAGATCCGGCTGATGGCTGAAAAAGCGGTGCCAATAATAGGCCTGCGCCACCGGGTCCCAGCTCCAATTCGAGGCCTCGGTGTCGGTGAAGATGATGCGCGTGCCGTTATAGCGCTTGTCGTTGTCGGACCAGACATACCAGTCGCGCAGGCTCGAGCCCGGCTTGGCGCGGCGTGCGCGCTGAAACCACGGGTGCTGATCGGAAGTGTGATTGACGACGAGCTCGGTAATGACGCGGATTCCGCGCCGGTGCGCCTCGCGCACGAACTCGCGGAAGTCCTTCATCGTGCCGTAGGAAGGGTGGATTTCGCGATAGTCCGCGATGTCGTAGCCGTCGTCGCGCAGCGGCGAGGGATAGAATGGAAGCAGCCAGACGGCCGTGATGCCGAGGTCCTGCAGATAATCGAGCTTCGCGCGAAGGCCCTTGAAGTCGCCGACGCCGTCGTCGTTGGAGTCGAAGAACGCCTTCACATGCGCTTCGTAGGTGATGGTGTCCTTGTACCAATGCGGGTCGTCCGCGAGCGCGCCGGTCGGCAGGCGCGTACGCGGGCCGGCAACCGCGGCCTCGGCGGAGGCCCTCTCCACCTGAAGCGCGAGATGCGTCCGTTTGACGGAGTCTTCGGTTCCGGTCGTTGCCATCGATCTAGACGCCGGGCTCGCGGAACTCAACGTGGCGGAACGGCTGCACGCGGAAGATCGCGGCCGGGTTGCGGTGGGGGTCGAGGCAGATGCGCTGATGCGCGCCGCGCCAAAGATGGCGCTCGCCGCTCAGCAAATCCTCGGCCTCGTAGGCGTCATCGTGGCCGATCTTCATGTCGCCGAGCGGGAAGTCGATCGTCGTCTCGTGCGCCTCGAACGGATCGAGGTTCACCGCGACGAACACCATGTTCGAGCGGTCCGCCGTCATCTTCCCGTAGAACAGGATCGATTCGGAATCTGCGCGGTAGAAGCGGAGGTTGGTGAACTCGCGCAGCGCGGGATTTTCACGCCGCGCCTTGTTCACGCGCACCACGTAATCCTTGATATTTCCTTCGCGGTTCCAGTGCCACACCTTGTATTCGTATTTCTCGGAATCGGCGTATTCCTCGGAGTCCGGCACCGCGCGGCCCTCGCAGAGCTCGAAGCCGTTGTAGATCCCATAGACGCTCGACAGCGTGGCGGCGAGGACGAGCCGCATCTGAAACGCGGGGCGCCCGCCGCGCTGCAGGATCGGCGGCAGGATGTCGGGTGTGTTGGTGAAGAAGTTGGGGCGCAGATATTCGCGCGGTTCACCCTGCGTGAGTTCGGTTAGGTAGTCGATGAATTCCTGCTTGAAGTTGCGCCAGGTAAAATAGGTGTAGGACTGCGTGAAGCCGGCCTTGGCCAGCACCTTCAGCATTTTGGGGCGCGTGAACGCCTCGGAGAGGAACAGCACATCCGGGTGCAGCGCCTGCACCTCGCGGATCATCCACTCCCAGAAGGGCACCGGCTTGGTGTGCGGGTTGTCGACGCGGAAGATCTTCACGCCCTGCTCGACCCAGAACAGCACGACGTTCTTGAGCGCATTCCAAAGGGCCTCGCGGTGCGGCCCGTAGAAATTGACGTTGACGATGTCCTGATACTTCTTGGGTGGGTTCTCCGCGTGTTTGATCGTGCCGTCGGGCCGGAACACGAACCACTCGGGATGCTCCTTCACCCACGGATGGTCGGGCGCACATTGGATCGCGTAGTCGAGCGCCACCTCCATACCGTGTTCGTGCGCCGCCGCAACGAGCTTCCGGAAATCGTCGAGCGTGCCAAGCTCGGGATGCACGTCGGTGTGGCCGCCGTCGGCCCCGCCAATCGCGTAAGGGCTACCGGGATCGCCGGGCGCCGCCGTGACCGCATTGTTGCGGCCCTTCCTGTTCAGGGCGCCGATAGGGTGGATCGGGACGAAATAGAGAACGTCGAAGCCCATCGCCTGCACGTCGGGTAGGCGCCGGGCGCAATCGGCGAAGGTGCCGTGCTTGCCGGACAGGCCCGACTGCGAGCGCGGGAACATCTCGTACCAGGCCGCGAAGCGCGCAGCCTCTCGATCGACGTAGAGCTCGAGCTCGCGGTGATAGCGCGTGGCATCGGGGCGCAGGCCCGATTTCGCCACGAGCGTGCCTGCCTCGTCGCTGAGCAGCAGGGCGGCGCGCGCTTCGTCGGTCTTGGCGCGCTCGAAGGTTTCGGCAATTCCTTTGAGTGCAGCACCGTCGGTCTTGCGCGCCGACGCTACGGCGTCGCGCAGAATCGAGCCGCCTTCGACGAGCTCGATGCCGATCGGTTGGCCGGCGTCGCGCTTCTTGACGAAGTCACGCTTCCAGGACTCAAACCGGTCGGTCCAGGCCTCGATCGTATAAATGTGCCGGCCGACGCGGTCGGTGCGGAAGCTGCCGCACCATCGGTCATTGTCGACGAGGTGCATCGGCGCTTCGCGCCAGTCGTCATCGGCCGCGCACCAGCGCACCGCGGCGCCGAGCACGTCGTACCCATCACGGAAAATGTCGGCCCAGACCTCGAACTCGTCGCCGACCACGCGTTTCACGGCATAGCGGCCGCCGTCAAGCTCGGGATACACCGCCTCGACAACAATGCGGTTCTCGGCTTTCCACGAAAGATGGTGCGCATGAGGTGCGTTGCGTGCGCGCGTCACCGAGCACTCCCGTTGCCCTGTCTCAGCTGCCGCGCCCGCACAGTTCGCGGCGTCCATCCGCCGCGTCAAAACGCCCTTGCGCCGCCGTCTAATACAACGCCCGCGCGCGAACGTTGTTCCGACGCCCGCGGTTGCGAAGTATTCAGCGCCGATCGAGCCGACGGTCGGAATCGCGAGCCGCCGGGCTTGCTTGCGCGAGCGACCGCCGACGAACGGGAAAATAGAGACAGAATTTAGGGAACCTGACGGCAGCCCGGACGTAGGCGGGTCGCCTGCGCCCAACGCGCCAATCGAGCCCTTTGGGTTCAAGCCGCCACAACTATGCAC
>JBKOUH010000050.1:0-6763 GCA_046723285.1 Pseudomonadota bacterium | reverse complement strand
TCAATGCCAAGGGTGCGTCGAAGCGGCGCGAGAGGCGGCGCGCCACCTCGGCGGCGCCGATGTCCCAGGCGATGTGTTCGCGCAGCGGCGCGGGCGCCAGGCCGAGATGACGGAGCGCGCGCGGCACGCGATTGCTGGCGTGGTCGCAGACGAAGACGAGCGGCGCGGCGCCGCCGGCATTGACGATCTCGAACGGCGGCGGCTCGTCGCCGGCGAGCAGCGGGTGGAGGGCGTGGGTCAAGCTCACGGGTGCGTTCGCGGGGCAGGGGTTTAGATGCCGCCGAATGGCAGGCGGGCACAAGCGGCGCAGGCCGTCACGGACCAGCCCAGTCGAACGGGATGTGCTTGCTCGAGTTGATGGTCCATTGGAACTTGAAGCCGAACGCGTCGACCGAGCAGACCGTCGACTTGCCCCAGGTGACGATCTGTCCGGGTCCCGTCTCGGAGCCAGGCGGATTGGCGAGCTGCGGATATTTTCCGGGCAGGCTCGTCGGGCCGGTGATCGCCTTGGCCCAGGCCTTAACCTTGCCCGCGATCTCCGTGCCCCAATGCGCGCGGTCGGGCGCGATCTCGAAGGCGATCTTCGCGCGTTCCGCGCCGCGAACCTGGCGGCCTTCGGTGAAAAGCTGAGCGACGAAGCCGGGGAATCCTCCGACTTGACCGCCGAAAATGCGCGGCAGCGCTTCGGCCTGGCGCGCGTCGGCGCGCTCGTCGATGAAGATCCCGGCCATCCCTTTGACCTTGCCCGCCCAGAGATCGCCCTCCCATCGTCCGACGCGGACGAAGCTCAAGCCGTCGAGCTTGACGTCGCCGAAGCGGCCTTCGCGGATGTGCCAGAACAAGACCGATTCGCAGAAGCCGTTGTCCGGCGCCTGCGCGAAGGTGCAGGGGCACGGGACGGCGCAGCTGCAATTGTCGAACCAGTCGCCGACAATGCGCCACCGTGGGATTTCGGCCATACCGGAACTCCAACCTTCGCTGCGTGAAATATCGCGTGCACGTGAAACGCGAGCAATGCCCGCGCGGTGATTATACCGCGACAAGTTGCGTGCGGGCGGCAAAGCCATGCGCCGGACGAATGTCGGTCCTGCCGCGACATTGGCGGCGTGGCCCTGCGTCGGCACAACGGCGTAAAAGATGCGGCCACCGCACCCGGCTTTTTCCGCCATGTCACGAACGAGGTCCTCCGCGACCGCTGCGCCGCCCCGGGCCGATGCCGGGCGCTGGGCGCTCTTGGCCTTGTTCGCGGGCGCCGTCACGATCGGCTTCTCGGGCATCTTCGTGCGCTGGTCCGAGACCGGTCCGATTGCGACCGGCGTCTACCGCATGGGCATCGCCGGCTTGGCGCTCTGGCTGCTGCCATTCTTCGTTCCGGCGGCAAGGCCGCAGATCAGGGCGAAGACAACGCGCAATGACAAGCTGTTGCTCGTGGCCGGCGGCGTGCTCTTCGCCTCCGACATCGCCGCCTGGCATCCGGCGCTGCTGCTGACGACGATTTCCAATGCCACCTTCATCGGCAACGTGTCGACGATCTTCGTCGCGGTCGGCGCATGGCTGATCTTCAAGCGCCGCGTCGGCGGGCTGTTCATCCTCGGTATGGCCGTAACGCTGGCCGGCGCCGCCTTGCTGATGGGCGTGAGCTTCCAGTTCGCGGCCTCGCGCCTGTTGGGCGACGCGCTGTCGCTGGTGGCGGCGGTGTTCTACGGCGGTTATTTCCTCATCGTGGCGCATCTGCGCCCGCGTCTTCCCACGTTCACGATCGTGACCTGGACGTCGCTGGTCTGCGCTCTCGTGCTGCTGCCGATCGCGCTCGTTCGCGGCGAGACCCTTTTCCCGGCGACGCTGCTCGGCTGGGCGCCGCTGCTCGGCATCAGCCTGCTCGTGCATGTCGGCGGGCAGGGCGCCATCGCCTTCGCGTTCGCGCATCTCTCGCCGCAATTCACGGCGCTCGGCACCTTCATCCAACCCGTGGCCGCCGCGGTCTTTGCCTGGCTGCTGCTCGGCGAGCGCCTCGGCCTCGCGGAGATCGCGGGCAGTGCCGTCATCCTGTTCGGCATCTGGATCGCGCATCAGGGCTCGCGGCGCGATTTGGCCGCCGAGGCGGCCGCTGCGGCCGCCTCGCCGGGCGTCGCCGCATGAGCGCGGCCCGCACGATTCCGTTGCTCGGCCTCGCCGCCTGGTCGCTGGCCGCGTTCGGCTTCTTTTTCGCGTGGGTTCTCCGCGTCTCGCCGAGCGTCATGGTCGAGCCGCTGATGGCCGATTTTCAGGTCGGCGGCGCGCTGCTCGGCACGCTTTCGGGCCTCTATTTCTACACCTATGCGATCTTGCAGGCGCCGGCCGGGCTCATGATGGACCGCTGGGGCCCGCGCCGCGCGCTGGCGTTGGCGGCGTTCGTCACGGCGGCGGGCTGCGCGCTGTTTGCCGCGGCGCCCTCGATCGAGGTCGCCTATCTCGGCCGCCTCTTGATCGGCGGCGGCGTCGGGTTCGCGTTTCTCGGCAGCCTCGTGCTCGCCTCGGCATGGTTTCCACCGCGGCGCTTCGCGATGTTCTCCGGCCTCGGCATGAGCGTCGGCCTCTTGGGCGGCATCGCGGGCCAGGCGCCGCTGGCGATGATCGTCGAAAGCGCGGGCTGGCGCGAAGCGATGACGGCGCTCGCGGCTGCTGCGCTCGTGCTGGCGGCGGCGAGCTGGCTCGTCATCCGCGACGGTCCTTCGCCGCGCGCGCAGCAGCCGCCTTCCGGCGGCGGCGAACCGGTCCTCCGCGGCCTCTGGATGGTGGTGCGCCGCCCGCAGACTCTCATGATCGCTCTTTTCGCCGGGCTCATGTCGGCGCCGATGCTGTCGTTCGGCGCGCTCTGGGGCGTGCCCTACACGATGCAGGCTTATGGCCTCGGCAAGATCGAGGCCGCCTCGGTGATGGCGCCGATCCTGTTCGGCTTCATCGCGGGTGCTCCGGCCTGGGGCTGGCTCTCCGACCGCATCGGGCGGCGGAAGCTGCCCATGCATGCGGGTGCCATCACCGGCTTCCTCGCCACCGCCGGCGCCATTTACATCCCGGGTCTGCCGCTCGTGGCCTATAGCGTGCTGCTGTTCTTCATGGGTTTCGGCGGGGCCTGCATGGCGGTGAGCTACGCCGCCACGCGCGAACACAACGCCAAGGGCGGCACCGGCGCGGCGCTCGGCTTCGTCAACATGTGCTCCGTGCTGGGCGGCGCCGTGTTCCAGCCGCTCCTGGGCTGGCTGCTCGACCTGCAATGGGACGGCAATCTGGTCGCCGGCGCGCGCGTCTACGCCGTCGAAGCCTATCGGCTTGCGTTCATCGTGCTGCCGGCGCTGCCCATCGTCGGTTTCCTCGCCGCGCTGCGCGTGCGCGAGACCTATTGCCGGCCCTACGCCGCGCCGGCCGAGCGCGCCCCGGCCACGGTCGGCGCCTGATCGCTCAATCCACCCACGCCACGCGCAGCATGTTGGTGGCGCCGGGCGTGCCGAAGGGCATGCCGGCCGTGATGACGATGCGCTCGCCGCTCTTGGCGATGCCGTTGGCCTTGGCGGACTCTTGGGCGTAGCGGACCATCTCGTCGATGTCCGAGACGTCGTGGCTGAAGAAGCAGTGGACGCCCCAGGCCAGGGTCATGCGCCGCGCGGTCTGCGTGCGGCCGGTCAAGCAGAGGATCGGCACCGGCGGGCGCTCGCGCGAGGCGCGCTGCGCGGTGGAGCCCGAGCTCGTGTAGGTGACGATGCAGGCGGCCGCGATGGTGACGGCGACCTCGCGCGCGGCCAAGGTGATCGCGTCGGAGGCCGTCGCCTGCGGCGGCGGGTGCGACGCATCCATCATCAGGCGGTAGGCAGGGTCCTGCTCCACGCGGCGGATGATGCGCGCCATCATCTCGACCGATTCGACCGGATAGGCGCCGCTCGCGGTCTCGCCGGAGAGCATCACGGAGTCGGCGCCTTCGTAGACGGCGTTGGCGACGTCGGACGCCTCGGCGCGTGTCGGCGCCGGATCGCGAATCATCGAATCGAGCATCTGCGTGGCGACGACGACGGGCTTCCCCGCCTTGCGGCCCGCGCGCACGATCTGCTTTTGCAGGCTCGGCACGTCTTCGGGCGGCAGCTCGACGCCGAGATCGCCGCGCGCCACCATCACGGCATCGGAGAGATCGACGATCTCGTTGAGGCGGTCGAGCGCCTGCGGCTTCTCGATCTTCGACATGATCGCGGCGCGGTTGCCGACGAGCTTGCGGAGCTCGGCCACGTCGTCCGGCCGCTGCACGAACGAGAGCGCGATCCAATCGGCGCCGAGGGACAGCGCGAAGTCGAGATCGCGCAGGTCCTTTTCGGTGAGCGCCGAGAGCGGAAGGATGGCGCCCGGCAGGTTCACGCCTTTCCGCTCGCTCAAGTCGCCGCCGGTGACGACGGTCGTCTCGGCGAAATCGGCGCCGACCTTGTCGACCCTGAGGCGGAGGCGGCCGTCGTCGAGCAGCACCATTTGCCCGGGCTTCATCGCCGCGAACACTTCGGGGTGCGGCAGCGGCGCGCGGCGGACGTCGCCGGGCCCGGCGTCGAGATCGAGCCGGAGCGGTTTCCCTTCGCCCAGCGTCACCTTGCCGGCCGCGAACTTGCCGACGCGGATCTTCGGCCCCTGGAGGTCGACGAGGATGCCGATCGGCCGCGCGAGCTCGCGTTCGAGTTTCCGGACCGCGTCGTAGCGCGCGCGATGGTCGGCGCGCTCGCCATGGCTGAAATTCAGGCGGAACAGATCGGCCCCGGCTGTATGCAGCGCCTTGATGCGGTCCGGCGTCGACGACGCGGGCCCGAGCGTGGCGATGATCTTGGCGGCACGGCGCTGGATCATGTGCCTTGTCTACCAAAAAAGCCGGAGATTTGAACCCCGAAGACGCGGAGTCACGGAGAACAACGAACCCCCGCGCCGAAGGTGCACGATGGCTCTTCTCCGCGTCTCCGTGCCTCCGTGGTTCAACTGATCAGGATCGCACGGAAGTCGTTGACGTTGGTGAAGGTGGGGCCGGTGGTGAGGAGATCGCCGAGGGCGCGGAAGAAAGAGAAGGCGTCGTTGGCCGTGAGGCACGCGGCGGCGTCGAGCGTGAAGTCGCGGGCGCGCGCCAGCGTATCGGGCGTGATCACGGCGCCGGCGTTGTCTTCGCTGCCGTCGATGCCGTCGGTGTCGGCGGCGAGGGCATGGATGCCGCGCGCGCCTTTCAACGCCAGCGCAAGTCCGAGCAGATACTCGGTGTTGGGCCCGCCGCGGCCGCGCCCCTTGATCGTGACCGTGAGTTCGCCGCCGGAGAGGATCACGCAAGGCTTGGCGCGGCCCGGGTCGGCCGCGGTCTTGCGCGCCAAGGCGGCGTGCGCGGCGCCGACCTCGCGCGCCTCGCCCTCGACAGCGTCGCCGAGCACGATCGGCTCGATGCCGAGCGTCAGCGCCTTCGCGGCGGCGGCGGCGAGCGCGTCCTTCGGTGTGGCGACCAGATGGAACTCGGCGCGCGCCAGGCGCGGATCGCCGCGCTTCGGTGTTTCGTCGGCCGCGGCCTCGAGATGTGCGCGCACGGCCGGCGCCGGCTCGATCGCGTACTTGGCCAAAATCGCGCGCGCGTCGGCGAAGGTGCTCGGGTCGGGCACGGTCGGCCCCGAGCCGATCACCGAGGGGTCGTCGCCGACGACGTCGGAGATCGCCAGCGTCAGCACGCGCGCCGGCGAAGCGGCGGCGAGGCGTCCGCCTTTGATCGCAGAGAGGTGCTTTCGGACGCAATTGATCTCGTGGATCGTGGCGCCGCTTTTCAAGAGAGCCCGCGTCGCCGCCTGCTTGTCGGCAAGCGCAATGCCCGGCGCCGGCAACGCGAGAAGCGCCGACGCGCCGCCCGACATCAGGCACAGCACGAGATCGTCGGGCTTGGCACCCCGCACGAGCCCCAGCACGCGCCCGGCGGCGGCGCGCCCGCGCTCGTCCGGCACCGGATGCGCGGCCTCGATCATCTCAACCTTGAGGCACGGCACGCCGTAACCGTCGCGCGTGACGACGAGGCCCGAGAGCGGGCCATGCCAGTTGTCCTCCACAGCCCGCGCCATTGCCGCCGCCGCTTTGCCCGCGCCGACCACGATCGTGCGGCCCTTCTCGGGCGGCGCCGGCAAGTGCGGCGGCACGCACAGCTTCGGATGCGCCGCGGCCACGGCGGCGTCGAACAGCGAGCGGAGCAGAGCGCGGGGCGAGCGGTCGGGGGCGGCCGGCATACGAGGGCCTATAGCCGACACGCGCCGGTCGCGCACGGGCTAAGCCAACTCGCAATGTACTATATTTGTTCTTGACAATAATCCTAGGAGTTATTAAACAGAAGATTGCGTTGAGATTGCATGACGGAGAAGGACCGTGTTTCCAGTACGGCTCTTTGGTTCGATCGGCCTCGATGAGGAGAACGACTCTGATGACGTTGCCAGCGTCGGCAACTCGCTCGTCGATCTCGGTCTCGACGGCGCACGAGATGCGGCCGATACCGGCGCGTGGGACAATCATTTCGACTCGTCTGTGAAATCGTTCCAGGAGCGCAAGGGCCTCGATGTCGACGGCGTTCTGTATCCAGGCGGGCCGACCGAGGCTGCGCTAAACCAGTCCTTGGAATTGCGTCGCGGCGCTCACAAGGCATTAGGGTACCGGTTTGAGCAGCAGTTCGATGTCCCGCGCGGCTTTTCATCGGAGAAGGCCTTGGTTGCCGAGGAAAGCAACACTGCGATTCCACGTCAGACCTTCG
>JBKOUH010000383.1:0-3242 GCA_046723285.1 Pseudomonadota bacterium | reverse complement strand
CTTGACCCCCTCGGGCGCGTCCTCGCCGCTCATGCATCTCGCGCCCGAGCGCACGCGCGTATTGCATTGGCACGGCGACAGCTTCGACTTGCCGAAGGGCGCCACGCTCCTCGCCTCGACCGACCGCTATCGCCACCAGGCCTTCGCTTATGGGGAAGCGGGGCTAGGACTCCAATTCCACCCCGAGGTCACCGCCAAAGGACTCGAGGCGTGGTTGGTCGGGCATTGCTGCGAGATCGCGGCCACGCCCGGCATCGACGTGAAGAGCCTGCGCGCCGCCACGCTCCGCCACGCGCCGGCGCTCGCGCGACAGGGCAAGGCTTTCTTCGAAGCTTGGCTCGATTCCATCGGGCTCGCCGCGTAGGCGCGCGCCGCGCGCGCCCGCGAGAGCGACGAATGCGCGGTTGATTTTCCGCGCTGCCGGGCCAATGCTCGCGCCAACAATCCCTCCGGGAGGAACGACGATGACGAAGAAAAGCGGCGGCCGCTCGCTGCGCAGCAAGATCTGGTTCGACAATCCGGACGATCCGCACATGGCCGCGCTCTATATCGAGCGCTACATGAATTACGGCCTGTCGCGCCACGAGCTGCAATCGGGCAAGCCGATCATCGGCATCGCGCAGACCGGCTCCGATCTTTCGCCGTGCAATCGCTCGCATATGCAATTGGCGCAGCGCGTGCGCGAGGGCATCCGCGAGGGGGGCGGCGTCGCGTTCGAGTTCCCGGTGCATCCGATCCAGGAAACGGGGAAGCGGCCGACCGCGGCGCTCGACCGCAATCTCGCTTATCTCGGCCTCGTCGAGGTGCTCTTCGGCTATCCCATCGACGGCGTCGTGCTCTTGACCGGCTGCGACAAGACCACGCCCGCCTGCATCATGGCGGCGTGCACGGTCAACATTCCCGCGATCGTGCTCAACGTCGGGCCGATGCTGAACGGCTGGTACAAGAACAAGCGCGCGGGCTCGGGCACGATCAAGTGGGAGGCGCGCAAGCTCTTCGCCGGCGGCAAGATCGACGACAAGGAATACATCGAGATGGTGGCCTCGGCCGCGCCCAGCGCCGGCCACTGCAACACGATGGGCACCGCCACCTCGATGAACTCGCTCGCCGAGGCGCTCGGCATGTCGCTGCCGGGCCAGGCCGCCGTGCCGGCACCGCATCGCGAGCGTCCGCAATTCGCCTATGAGAGCGGCAAGCGCATCGTCGAGATGGTGTGGGAGGATCTGAAGCCCTCCGACATCCTGACGCGCGAGGCGTTCGAGAACGCCATCGTCGTCAACAGCGCTATCGGCGGCTCGACCAACTGCCCGATCCACATCAACGCGATCGCGCGCCATGTCGGCGTCAAGGTCGACATGGACGATTGGGAGAAGATCGGCCACAAGATTCCGCTGCTGGTGAACCTGCAGCCCGCCGGCGAGTATCTCGGCGAGGATTATCACCGCGCCGGCGGCGTTCCGGCCGTGGTCAACGCGCTCATGAAGGCGGGCAAGATTCGCGAGAACGCCAAGACCGTGAACGGCAAGACCATCGGCGAGAACTGCAAGAACACGCCCATCAAGGACGCGCTCGTCATCAAGACCTACGACAAGCCGATGATGAAGGACGCGGGCTTCGCCGTGCTGCGCGGCAACCTCTTCGATTCGGCGATCATGAAGACGAGCGTGATCTCCGAGGAATTCCGGAAGCGCTATCTCTCGAACCCCACGGACCCCAACGCCTGGGAGGGCCGCGCGATCGTCTTTGAAGGGCGCGAGGAATATCACGCGAAGATCGAAGACCCGGCCTTGAAGATCGACGAGAACTGCATCCTCGTCGTGCGCGGCGTGGGCCCGATCGGCTATCCGGGCTCGGCCGAGGTCGTCAACATGCAGCCGCCGGCCTACCTCATCAAGAAGGGCATCGATTCGCTGCCCTGCATCGGCGACGGGCGCCAGTCGGGCACTTCGGGCTCACCCTCGATCCTCAACGCCTCGCCCGAGGCGGCGGCGGGCGGCAACCTCGCGATCCTGAAGACCGGCGACAGGCTGCGCGTCGACTTGAACAAGGGCCGCGTCGACATCCTCATCTCCGACGAAGAGATCGAGAAGCGCCGCAAGACGATGAAGGAAGTCATCCCGCCCAACCAGACGCCGTGGCAGGAGATCTTCCGCTCGATGACCGATCAGCTCTCGGAAGGCATGGTGCTGAAGCCCGCCGTCAAATACCGCGACGTCGCCCACAAATTCGTGCCGCGGGATAGCCACTGACGCGGTCAAAGTTCCGCCGGTCGAAGCGCAAACGAACCGTCAAGACACCAAGGATGGAACAAGCACAAGCCCAATGTGGCGGCGACCGCCATTTGTCGAATCCTCGGGACTGAGGAAGAGAAGCGGGAGTGAAGAAGAACGGATCGCAGAAAGGTAAGTCTGCTTCTCAGCTCATAGACGCGAGGATCAAGCAGCTCGGCGACTGGCGGGGCAAGATGCTCGGCCGGCTCCGCGCCTTGGTCAAGGAAGCCGATCCCGACGTCGTCGAGGAGTGGAAATGGAGAGGGGTTCCGGTGTGGTCGCACGACGGCATCATCTGCACCGGCGAGACCTACAAGTCGGTCGTGAAGATGACCTTCGCCAAAGGGGCGGCGCTCAAGGATCCTTCGCGCCTCTTCAATTCCAGTCTTGAAGGGAACACAAGGCGTGCCATCGATTTCCACGAAGGCGAGAAGATCGATGAAGAGGCGTTGAAGGCGCTCATTCGCGCCGCCGTGACGCTGAACAAGTCCAAACACAGGGCATAGACGAAGAAATAAGGTAGCGGGCACACCTCGCCCTAGCTGCCCTCCAGCCGGCTAATCGTTGACAAGATTCAACGCGGTTTAAGCGCAAAGCAGGTCACTGCTTGCTTGGGTTTCAGCGCGGCCCAGGCATTGCTTGCGTGACTTGGTGGTCTTTCGCGCGCGGCGCCGACGTGCGTCGGCCGCTTAAAGCTTCTCTGCCCAGCGCTTCACCAGCGCGCGCTGGAATTCGCGCGAGCGGGAGAGCCACCAGCGCACGGGCGGCTCTTTCCAGGGCTGGCCCTGCTTCTGCATGACTTCGCGCTGCTTGAAGTCGGAGATGTAGACCGCGAAGACGACGTCGTGGCCCTTGCCGGTGTGGAGATAGCCGACGACGCCGCGCGAAAAATTGACCGTGCCGGTCTTGGCCATGATCGAGACGCCGTCGCGCGTGCGCGCCTTGCCGCTCTTTTCCCTGCCGTTGGGGCGG
>JBKOUH010000053.1:0-5366 GCA_046723285.1 Pseudomonadota bacterium | reverse complement strand
ACGCGAAGACGCATCACTTCGTGTTCGACATGCATCTTGCCGAGATGAAGAGCCGCAAGTTCTCGATCCTCGAATCGTTCAGCCAGGTGCAGCCGACCAACCCCGAAGGCGTCTGCGACCTGATCAAGAACCCCAACACGAACCAGCAGTTCGAGCCGAAGCTCTAGCCGCGCCTTGGACTTCGCGACGATCTTCCTCATCCAGGTCGCGTATGCGATCGCCAGCCTGGCGCTGATCAGCGTCGGGCTGGCGATCATCTACGGCATGATGCGCGTGATCAATTTCGCGCACGGCGAATTTTTGATGCTCGGCGGCTATGCCGTGATCCTGCCGGTGCAGGCCGGCGTCAATCTCTGGATCGCGATGCTGGTGATCGCACCTCTCGTGGTCGGCCTGTTCGGCGTCGTGGTGGAACGCCTCATCATCCGCCCGCTCTACGGCCGCGTGATCGACACGGTGCTCGCCACATGGGGCTTGAGCCTGCTGATGATCGGTGTCGCCTCGGCCGTGCTCGGCTACTACCAGGAGGGCTCGAAGCCACCGCTCGGCAGCATCGCGATCGGCGCCTATCGCGAAAGCGTCTACACCTTCTTCGTCATCGGCATCACTGGCGCGATCCTGCTGGCCCTCTATCTCGGCCTGAAGCGGACGCGCTTCGGCCTCCTCGCCCGCGGCACGATGCAGAATCCGGCGATGGCCGCGGGCCTGGGCGTCGACACCGGCAAGATGTACGCGGCCACCTTCGGCCTCGGCGCGGCTCTCTCGGGGCTCGCCGGCGCCGTCCTCGCGCCGATCTCGGGCGTGGTGCCGGTGATCGGCGCCACCTACATCGCCAAGGCTTTCATCACCGTGATCAGCGGCGGTGCCACCGTGCTTGCGGGCACGGCCTCGGCCGCGACGCTGCTCGGCGCGGTGAACCAGGTGGTGACCTTCGTGGCGACGCCCGTCGTCGGCGAGGTGGCGCTGCTCGCGGCCGCGATCATCCTGCTGCGCCTGCTGCCGGCCGGCATCACCGGCCGCCTGTTCCGGGGCGGCATTTGAAGGCCACGGCCAACACCGCCGGCCTCGCCGCGATCGCGACCCTCGGCGTCGCGGCGCTCGTCGGCGTGCCCTACGTCGTCGAGCTGTTTACGCTCGTGGACGTCTCGGTCTACTTCATCCTCGCGATCCTGGCGCTCAGCCTCGCCTTCGTCTGGGGCTTCGGCGGCATCCTCTCGTTCGGTCAGTCGGCGTTCTTCGGCCTCGGCGGCTACGCCTACGCTCTCGCCGTGATCAACATGGGCGAGAGCACGGTGCCGGTCCTCGCCGGCATCCTCGTGCCGATGCTGTTCGCGGCCCTGCTCGGCTATTTCATGATCTACGGCCGCATCAGCGACGTGTATCTCGCGGTGATCACGCTCACCGTCTCGCTGATCTTCTACAACCTCATCAACAGCACGTCCGGCCCTGAATACGCGATCGGCCGCGCAAGGCTCGGCGGGCACAACGGCATCCCAGGCCTGCCGCCGATCAACATCCCTGGCGACCGGTCGGCGCAGCTCGACTACGCCGACACGTTCCGCGTTTCGCTCTGCGCGCTGCTGCTGGTCTATTTCGGCCTGCGCCTACTGCTCGCGAGCCGCTTCGGCCACGCGCTCGTGGCGATCCGCGAGAACGAATTGCGTGCCGAGCTGCTCGGCTATGATTCGCGGCGCTACAAGCTCGTCGCCTTCACGATCGGCGCCGGCATCGCGGGCCTCGCCGGCGTCTTGTTCGCGAGCTGGGGCTCCTATATCGGCCCCTCGGTCTTCGGCATCGCCTACGCGGCGCAGATCATCATCTGCATCCTCGTCGGCGGGCTCGGCACGCTCGCAGGCGCCGTGCTGGGCACGATCCTGATCCAGTATCTCACCACCTGGCTCGGCCAGAGCAAGGCGATCGCTTCGCTGTTCGGCGTCGCCAAGATCGACGCGAGCATCGTGCTGGGCATTGTGCTCGTCCTTTTCGTGCTGGTCATCCCGAGCGGCATCATCCCGACGGTCAGAAAGGCGCTGCGCCCGCGCGCCAAGGCGGCGCCGTGAGCGCGGCGCCGGTTCTCGAGACGCGCGGCTTGACCAAGCACTTCGGCGGCGTGCCGGCGGTGGACGGCGTCGATTTCCGGCTCGCCGAGGGCGAGCTTAGATGCCTCATCGGGCCCAACGGCGCCGGCAAGAGCACGTTCTTCAAGATGATCACTGGCCAGCTCTCGCCCACGGCGGGACGCGTGCTGTTTCGCGGCGCCGACGTGACCGATGCGGAACGCCACCGGCTGGCCAAATACGGCATCGGCATCAAGACCCAGGTGCCGAGCGTGTTCGACGGCCTCGACGTGCGCGAGAGCCTGCAACTCGCAGCGCGGCGCTTCCATGGTGTCACCGAGACCGCGCGCATCGTCGACGACATCCTCGCCGAGACCCGGCTCGACTCCGTCGCCGGCCGCAAGGTTGGCGAGCTCGCCCACGGCCAGCGCCAGTGGGTCGAGCTCGGCATGGTGCTGGCGCGCGAGCCGCTCCTGCTCCTGCTCGACGAGCCCACCGCGGGCATGACGCCGGACGAGACCGCGCGCACGGCCGAACTGATCGGCCGCATGCGCCGCCGCCGCGCCATGATCATCGTCGAACACGACATGCACTTCGTGCGCATGATCGCCGAGGCCGTTACGGTGTTCCATCAGGGCCGCATCCTGCTGGAGGCGCCGATCGGCGCGGTGCTGAGCGACGCGCGCGTGCGCGAGGTCTATCTCGGCGCCGCGAAGGATCGCCATGCCTGAGCCGCCCATGCTCGAAGCGCCCATCCTCGAAGCGAAGGACATCCGCGCGCGCTACGGCCGCATCCCGGCGCTGAACGGCGTGACGCTCGCCGTCGCCGCCGGCGAAGCGATCGGCATCGTCGGCCACAACGGCATGGGCAAGACCACGTTGCTTAAGACGATCATGGGCTACCTCCCGCTCGCCAGCGGCAGCCTCACCTTCGAGGGACGCGACATCGGCCACGAGCCCACGCACCGGCGGGCGCGGCTCGGCCTCGCCTACGTGCCGCAAGGGCGCGAGATATTCCCCTTCCTCACCGTCGCCGAGAATTTGCGCATGGGGGCGGGCAGCGCCGGCATCGACGAGACCGTCGCCGATTTCCCCGCCCTCATCCCTCTCCTGCGCCGCCAGGGTGGCTTGCTCAGCGGCGGCGAGCAGCAGATCCTGGCCATCGCGCGCTGCATGGCGACGCGGCCCAAATGCATCTTGCTCGACGAGCCGACCGAAGGGATACAGCCCTCCATCGTCGAGGCGATCGCGGACATGCTGGCGCGTCTCAGGGCCTCGCGCCGCCTTGCACTTGTCATCGTCGAGCAGCAGCTCGAATTCGTCGCCGGACTCGCCGGGCGCGTGCTCGTGATGCAGAAGGGCTCGATCGTGAAGGAGATGCCGGCGGCCGGGCTCGCCGACCGCGCGGCGATCGAGGAAATCGTCGGCATGGGCGGGTGAGCGCACCGCCGCCAACAACACATAGCAACAGCGCGTCGAAGGAGGAGAACATGGCTTTCAAGCTGCCCACGCAGGACCAATTGCGCAAGCTCGGCGCCGAGATAGGCATGGACATCACGCCCGACTATGCCCAGGAAGTGGTGGAGTATCTCAAGCCCTTCGCCGAGGGCTATCGCATGATGGCGGCGCTGCCGGACGATCTGCCGCCGGTGAAATATCCGCGCGGCGGCTTCTATCGCCCCGAGCCCGAGGAGAACAAGCACGGCGCCTGGATCCTCAAGATGCACCTGAAGGGCGCCAAGTCGGGCAAACTCGCCGGCAAGAAGGTCGCGATCAAGGACACCTACTGCATCGCCGGCGTGCCGATGACCAACGGCGCCTCGGTTCTCGAAGGATATGTGCCCGAGTTCGACGCGACCGTGGTCACGCGTCTGCTCGATGCCGGGGCGGAGATCGTGGGCAAGGCGGTCTGCGAATATTTCTCCTTCTCCGGCGGCGCCGCCACCAGCACCACGGGGCCGGTTCACAATCCGCGCGCCTGGGGCCATACCCCGGGCGGCTCTTCCACCGGCTCGGGCGCGCTCGTCGCCCTCGGCGAGGTCGACATGGCGACCGGCGGCGATCAGGCCGGCTCGATCCGCATCCCCGCCGCGCTCTCGGGCGTCGTCGGCATCAAGCCAACCTGGGGCTTGGTGCCCTATACCGGCATCATGGGCATGGAGGCGACGATCGATCACGCGGGTCCCCTCACCGCGACCGTGGCGGACAACGCCCTGTTCCTGGAAGTGATGGCGGGGCCCGACGGTTATGACGGACGACAGGCCGGCTCCAAGCCCGACAAATACACCAAGGCGATCGGCCAGGACGTGAAAGGGATGAAGATCGCGGTGGTGAAGGAAGGGTTCGGGCAATACGATTCCCATCCGGACGTGGATGCAGGCGTGCGCGCCGCGGTGAAGCGGTTCGAGAAGTTGGGCTGCGAGGTGAAGGAGGTCTCGATTCCGTGGCACCTTCACGGCGTGCCGATCTGGGCCGCAATCTGCCTCGACGGCGCCTATCAGGCGTTGTTCTTCTCGGGCGGCCTCGGACGCAACGTCGAGGGCGTATATCCAGTCTCGCTTGCGGCGCGGTTCGGCTCGCTTCGCAATCGGGCCAACGAGCTGCCGCATACGGTCAAGCTGGGGTCGCTCCTCGCCGCCTATGTCGACCGCCACTATCAGGGCTATTTCTACTTCAAGGCGCAGAACCTCCGCCGCCGTCTCCGCGCCGAATACGACAAGGCGCTGAACGGCTGCGACCTGCTGCTGATGCCGACGGCACGTATGATGGCATCGAAGATCCCGCCGGCGGATGCGCCGCTGGCGACGATCCTGCAGCATAGCTGGGAGCAGATCACCAACACCTGCCCCTTCAATGTCACGCAGCATCCGGCGATCTCGATCCCCTGCGGCTTCGGCGAGGGCGATCGGCCGATCGGGCTCATGCTCGTCGCAAAACATTGGCAGGAGTCGACATTGTATCGCGCCGCCGAGGCCTTCGAGCGCGCGAACGATTGGACGAAGATGGGACCTGCACGGAGAAAATGAGCGACGGTGCGTATGGCCACGCCTGCAAGCGGCGCTTCCAGGCGATGGGGAACCGAGATCGACCAACGGCACCTCGATCACCATGGCAGGAAAGCTGAGTTGAGAGACTGATCGGCTCGATACGTCGCGAACGCCTCGACCATGTCATCGTGCTGGTCGAGGCGCATCTTCGGCGCGTGCTCATGAGCTACGTCGCCTGCTACACCGGTCTACGGACCCACCTATCCCTGGCCGGCCCGCGACTGACTACCACCCCGGATAGGCGACCGGTAACGAACAAAGC
>JBKOUH010000529.1:0-5398 GCA_046723285.1 Pseudomonadota bacterium | reverse complement strand
GGCGAAACCGTGCGCCACGGCGGAGAATTCCTGTTCCTGTTCGTGCTCGAGGGCGGCGCGACGCTCGACGCCGGGACGGAGGGCACGCATCGCCTCGCGGCCGGCGACGCCGTGACGGTGCCGCGCGGGCTGCCGCATCGTCTCTCGGAGTGCAGCGCCGATCTCGAGCTGCTCGAAGTGGCGCTGCCGGCCGAGATCGCTTAGCGCGCTATCGGATCTCGGCGAAGCACTCTTCGAGGATATCGAGCGCCTTGGTCATCTCCGCGTCGGTGATGACCAGCGGCGGCGTCAGCGTCAGCACGTTGCCCATCGTGGTCTTGAATGAGAGCCCCTTCTCGAGCGCGCGGTACACGACGGCCTCGGCCGCGTCCTTGGCCGGCGTCTTGGCGGCGCGGTCGGTGACAAGCTCGACGCCGAGCAAGAGGCCCCTGCCGCGCACATCTCCGATGAGCGGGTAGCGGCGCTTCATCTCATTCAAGCGCGCGAGCGCCAGCGCCCCGACGCGGGCGGCATTCTCGACCAGCTTCTCGTCTTCGATAATCTCGATCGTCGTGAGCGCGGCGCGGCAGGTGACCGGGTTCTTCTCGTGCGTGTAGTGGCCGAATGCCCACTCTTCGGCGACATCGAGCTCGGCCCGCGCGAGCACCGCCGCGATCGGGAGAATGCCGCCGCCGAGCGCCTTGCCCATGACGAGAATATCGGGCGCCACGCCGTCGTGCTCGCAGGCGAACATTTTTCCGGTCTTGCCGAGGCCGGTCGGGATTTCGTCGAAGATCAGGAGCGCGCCGTGGTCGTTGCAGGCCGCGCGCACGGCTTGCCAGAAGCCGGGCGGCGGCAGATAGGGCACGGCGCGCGCGGGTTCGGCAATGACCGCGGCCACGTCGCCTTCGCGCTCGAGCGCGTAGCGCACCATGTTGGCGCAGGCGAGCTTGCAGAGCTCGAGCGGCGGCTGGCCGTCGCGATCCGGATAGCCATAGGGACAGCGATAGCAGGCGAACGGCGCCACGTGCTCGGCGCCGGCCAGCAGCGGGCCGATCGGCCCCGAGCGGAATAGCGCCTCGCCGCCGACGCTGGCGGCGCCGAAACCGGCGCCGTGGAACGAATCCCAGAACGAAATCGTCTTGAAGCGCCCGGTGGCCGCGCGCGCGATCTTGAGCGCCACTTCGGTGGCGTCCGAACCCCCGGTCGTGAAGAGAATCTTCGACAGGCCGCCCGGAGCGATCGATGCGAGTTTTTCCGCGAGCTCCACCGCCGGACGGTTGGCGAAACGGCGCGGCGCAAACGGCAGATCGTCCATCTGCCGCGTGATCGCCTCTTTCAAGCGCGGATGGCCGTAGCCGATGTGGTGGACGTTGTTGCCGTGGAAATCCATGGCGCGCCGGCCGCCGGCATCCTCGATCCAGATGCCCTCGGCCTTGGCGATGGCGGAGAGGCACGGCGTCGAGACCGATTGGCGCAGGAACCAGCGCGCGTCCTCTTCGACGAGCGCGCGCGTGGCGGCATCGAGATCGCGCTGCCACGCCGCACGGCGCGGCGAGCGGTTCGAGTCGCTTTCGGTATCGGGCGGGTGCTTCGGGCTCACCGCCGCCGCCACGCTTGCGTGCGCCGGTTGAGGAAGCGCGCGAGGAAGACATGGAGAACCTTCACGCCGGCCGAGGTCGCCACGATGAGCGAGGCCATCGCGGCGGCGGCCTGGATTTGCCCGGCCTCGTCCATGTGCACGATCATCACGGCCGCGGGCTTGGTATCGGCGCCATAGAGGAAGATGAGGGCCGAGATCGTCGTCATCGCGTTGACAAAGAGATAGATCGCGATGTCGAGGATGGCCGGAAGGCAAATCGGCATCGTGACGCGTTTCAAGGTCACGTAAAACGGCACTTTCAGCGACGCCGAGACGGCCTCGAACTCGGCGTCGATCTGCTTCAAGGCCGTGACTGCGGTCAGGTGCGCGACCGTGTAGAAATGCGCGACCGTGTTGACGACGAGGATCGTGAGCGTGCCGTAGATGACGTTCAATGGGTTGTCGCGCGCGTTGAAGAAGAAGATGTAGCCCAGACCCAGCACGAGTCCGGGCACGGCGAGCGGCATCATCGCCAGGAAATGCGCGATCGTGCGGCCCCAGGCGAAGCCGCGCCCTTTCTCGACGATATAGGCGCCCAGGAACACCACGACCGTGCCGACCACGGCGACGCCGGCCGCCATCTTCAGCGAAACCCAGTACGGCGACCAGCCGGAGGAGTCGAAGGTGCTGAACGAGAAATTGTCCAGCGTGAAATCGAGATTGTAGGGCCAATACTTGATGAACGGCGCCCACAGCGCCATGCCGAGGATGGCGAGGATGAGGCCGCCCGTGCCGACGCACCAGAGCCAGAGCGCGAGGTCGCGCCCATAGCGCGGCTTCGGAATGAACGGCACCGCGCGCGCGGAGAGCAGCGCCACCTGCTTCTTCTGCACCACGCGGTCGACGGCAAACGAGAACACGGCCGGCGCCAGCAGGATGAAGCCCACCACCGCGCCCATGCCGAAATCCTGCTGGCCGATGACCTGTTTGTAGATTTCGATCGCGAGCACGTTGAACTGGCCGCCGATCACCTTGGCGATGCCGAAATCGGTGATCACGAGCGTGAACACGACTAAGCCGGCGCTGATCACGCCGTAGCGGGCGCCCGGCAGCGTGACCGTCCAGAAGATGCGCCAGCGCTTGGCGCCGAGCGCATCCGCCGCCTCGTAAAGCCGCTGATCCGCCGTCGAGAGAGCGGTGATGAGGATCATCAGCGCGTGCGGGAAGCAATAGAAGCACTGCGAGATCACGATGCCGGGCCAGCCATAGATGCCGCCGTCGGGGAACCAGCTCTTGAAAATGCCCTGATTGCCGAAGAGATAGACGAGCGCGATCGCCGGCAGCAGCGACGGGGCGAGGATCGGAACCAGCGACACCGCCTGGAAGACGCCCTTCATCGGCATGCGGCTCCGCGTCAGCGCGTAGGCGTAGACGAAGGCGAGCGGCAGCACGATGATCGTGGTGACGACGGCGATGAAAAGGCTGTTCCAGAGCGCGCGCGGCAGCGCTGGCAGCGCGATCTCCCAGTCGAGGCCGATCCGCGGCCATTCGAGCTCGATGCGCGGACCCCAAACATCGGCGGCCGAGAAATAGCGGATGTAGTTGTCGAGGCCCACCCACTGGCCGCTCGTGTTCTCGAAGCTTTTCGACAGCAGCGCCGCCAGCGGCAGCAGCACGGTGACGGCGAGCCAAACGACGAGCGCCGCGACGGCGAGGCGCTGGATCAGCTCGTCGCGCCCGAAGCCGCTGACGCGTAGCGCTGGGGCTGCAGCGGTCGACACGCCCCGCCCTCACTCCGGTTTCGCAAAAGCGCGCAGGCGATCAGGCGGCAGCGCGATCGTCAGCGCCTGGCCCTCGGCGAGCTTGTAGTCGCGCATGAGATTGATCGAAAAATCCGCCTCGAGCTCGGCGCCGGGCACGGCCGCGAGCGTCAGCGTCGCGCGGCAGAACGAGCCCAGGAAATCGATCTCCTCGATCTTGGCCGCGAGCCGGTTCGGCGCCGCATCGCCGAGATCGCGCACGCGGATATCCTCGGGCCGGAGGCAGACGCCCACCATGGTTCCGGGAGTGAGGCTCGCAGCAGAGTCGCAGGCAAGCTCGGCGTCGGCGACGCGGACGCGGCCGGGCGCCAGCACCACACCTTCCATGAAGTTCATCGTGCCGACGAAGTCGGCGACGAAGGGCGTGGCCGGCCGGCGGTAGATCTCCTCGGGCGTTCCGATCTGGTCGATGACGCCGTGGTTCATCACCACGATGCGGTCGGCCATGGTCAGCGCCTCTTCCTGGTCGTGCGTGACCATGATCGTCGTGACGCCGAGGCGGCGATGCAGCGCCTTGATCTCGTGGCGGAGATGCACGCGCACGCGCGCATCGAGCGCCGAGAGCGGCTCGTCGAGCAGCAGGAGGCCGGGCTCGATCGCCAGCGCGCGCGCCAGCGCCACGCGCTGCTGCTGGCCGCCCGAAAGCTGCGCCGGGTACTTCCGCCCCGCCTCGGGCATGCCGACGAGCGCCAGCATCTCGGTGACGCGCTGGGCGATGGCCTTGCGCCGCATGCGCTTGCTGCGCAGGCCATAGCCGACATTCTGCGCGACGGTCAGATTCGGGAAGAGCGCATAGGACTGGAAGACGATGCCGAAATCGCGCTTGGCCGGCGGCGCCCGCGAGATGTCGCGCCCCCGCTGGAAGATGTAGCCGGTCGTCTGCGATTCGAGGCCGGCGATGCAGCGCAAGAGCGTGGTCTTGCCGCAACCCGAGGGCCCGAGGAAGCACACGAACTCGCCCTTGGCGACGCCGAGCGTGATCTCGCGCAGCGCCGCGAAATTGCCGAACATCTTCGAGAGGTCGCGGACCGCGAGATAGGGCGGCGCGGGCTCGGCGGCGCCGGCGCTGACGAGGGCGGTCTGCGGCGAGTCCTTCATGCAGGCATTATACCCCTCTCTTCGCGGAGAGGGGCCAAGGGGTGAAGGCCCGGCCTCGCCACACGGCGACGCCGTCCCCTCACCCCAATCCCTCTTCGAACGAGAGAGGCGGCAGCCCTACTTCTTCTTCGGCTCCGACTTGGCGTCGTAGCGCTTGGTCCATTCGGCGAGAATGCGACCACGCTCCTTGCCCATCCAGCCGAAGTCGTTCTTGACGAGCTTCTGCTCCATGTCGCCCGGGTAGTTCTTGGGCGCGGCCTTCACTTCCTTGTGGGCGACGAGGGCGTAGGTCTCGGCGTAAATCTGCGCCGCCTCTTTGCTCACCGACCAGTCGATGAGCTTCTTGGCGGCGTCGAGGTTCTTGGTGCCCTTGACGATGGCGCTGGCCTCGATCTCCCAGCCGTTGTTCTTCGGCACCGCGACTTCGATCGGCGCGCCCTTGGTCTTTTCGCTGGCGCCGCGCATGTCGAGGCATAGGCCGACGACGCGCTCGCCGCGGGCCGCCTGCACGCAGGGCGCCGAGCCCGAATGCGTGTAGACGGCGACGTTCTGGTGGAGCTTGTCCATGAACTCCCAGCCCGCCTTCTCGCCCATGCTCTGCAGCCAGGCCGAGACCATGAGATAGCCGGTGCCCGACGAGGCCGGGTTCGGCATCACGATCATGCCCTTGTAGGCGGGATTGACGAGGTCGGCCCATTCCTTGGGCTGCGAGACCTTCTTGGCGGCACCTTCCTTGGTGTTGAACACGATCACCGAGGCGTAGGCGTCGATGCCGGTCCACATCATGGGCTTCTTGGAATCCATGAAGGTGGGCTTCATCTTGTCGGCGCCCTTGGGCGTGTAGCCCAACAGCATGCCCTGCTGGTCGAAGAGGGCCACCGACGAGACGGAGACGCCCCAGATCACGTCGGCCTTGGGG
>JBKOUH010000392.1:0-5811 GCA_046723285.1 Pseudomonadota bacterium | reverse complement strand
GCCATCACCTGCTCAGCATCATCAACGACATTCTCGATCTGTCGAAGATCGAGGCCGGCCGCGCCAGCATCCAGGACGAGGAGGAGTTCAACCTCGCCGCCGTGATCGAGGCGACGATCCGCATGGTGCGGCCGCTCGCCGAGCGCGGGCACGTCGCGATCGAAGCATCGTTGGAATGCCGCGGGCTGAGGCTCATCGCGGTCGAGCGCATGGTGTGCCAGATCCTGCTCAATCTCCTCTCGAACGCCATCAAGTTCACGCCCGCCGGCGGCCACATAAACGTCTCCGCCGTCGGCACGCCGGACGGCGGGCTGCTCATTGCGGTCGCCGACACGGGCCTCGGCATGGCGCCGCACGAGATCAAGATCGCGCTCACGCCCTTCGGCCAGATCCAGAACGCGCAGAGCCGCAAACACGCCGGAACCGGGCTCGGCCTGCCGCTGGCGAGGGCGATGATGGAGATGCACGCCGGCTCGCTCCGCGTCGCGAGCGTGCCGGGGCAGGGCACCACCGTCTCGCTCCTCTTCCCGCGGGAGCGCGTCGTGGTCCGCACCGAAACGCCGGGCGGCGCTCCCGATGCGAAGGATCAGTCCGCCGATCGGCCGCAAGGGCTCATCGGCCGCGATTTCGTGCAGCGCGTCGCCTGACGCGTCAGTCCCTTCCGCCGATGAAGTCGCGCTTGCCGAGCTCCACGCCGTTGTGGCGGAGGATGTTGTAGGCCGTCGTGACGTGGAAATAGAGGTTCGGCAGCACGAAGTGCTTCGCGTACCACTCGCCCTTGAACGTCACCGGATTGCCGCCGATCGGCAGCGTGATGTCGCGGCCGGCGCTGTTGGCGACCTGCTCGGGCTTGATGCCGTTGACGAACGCGATGGTCTTCGCGATCCGCGCCTTCAAGTCGTCGAAGCTCTTCTCGCCGTCGTCGTATTTCGGCACGTCGACCCCGGCGAGGCGGGCGGCGCCGCCCTTGGCCTGATCGGTCGCGACCTGCACCTGGCGCGTCAGCGGAAACATGTCGGGGAAGAGGCGCGCGCCCAGCAGCGCGTTGGGATCGATCTTCTTCGCCTCGCAATGCTTGGCGGCTTTGTCGAGGATCGCGGAGAGATTCCCGAGCATCTTCACGAAAACGGGAATCGTGTGGTCGTACATCGCGTTGGACACGGCGTTGAGCTCCCCCTGATTGAATGTTTGGGTCCGCGGGAACCTAGGTCGCGGGCGCGTGCTGGGGAAGATGCTGTAACGCGGACTGCCGCATGCCTGCGGCGCGGGCGCGACTCCGCCACGCTTGGCAATCGCGCCGCCGATGCCGCAATCTCGCCGCTCGCTTCGCGAGCTTTTGGCGAAGCTTCGCTTCGCCTGTAAGGTCCCGAAGGGACCGTCCGTGCCGGGAGGAACGCCAGCCATGACGCGCTACGATGCCATCCACGCCCGCTCGCTCAAGGATCCCGACGGATTCTGGGCCGAGGCGGCGGAGGCGCTCCATTGGGAGAAGCGCTGGGACAAGGTGCTCGACGCCGCGAACCCGCCCTTCTACCGCTGGTTCACGGGCGCGCGCTGCAACACGGCCTGGAACGCGCTCGACCGCCATGTCGAGGCGGGGCGCGCCGATCAGCCGGCGCTCATCTACGACAGCCCGATGACCGGCCTGAAGCGCACCTACACCTACCGCGCGCTGCGCGACGCGGTGGCGCGCTTCGCCGGCGCGCTGGCGGGGCTCGGCGTCGGGAAGGGCGACCGCGTCATCGTCTACATGCCGATGGTGCCCGAGGCGGCGATCGCGATGCTGGCGGCGGCCCGCATCGGCGCCGTGCATTCGGTGGTCTTCGGCGGCTTCGCGGCCAACGAGCTCGCGGTGCGCATCGACGATGCCACGCCGAAGGTCATCGTCTCGGCCTCGTGCGGCCTCGAGCCCGGCCGCGTCGTGCCCTACAAGCCGCTGCTCGACGGCGCGATCAACCTCGCCAAGCACAAGCCCGCCGCGGCGGTGATCCTGCAGCGGCCGCAGCTGCGCTGCGATCTCGTCAAGGACCGCGATCACGATTGGGACGAAGTCTTCGCGAAGGCCACGCCGCGCGACTGCGTGACGGTCGCCGCCACCGATCCGCTCTACATCCTCTACACCTCGGGCACGACCGGACAGCCCAAGGGCATCGTGCGCGACAATGGCGGGCACATGGTCGCCCTGCATTGGTCGATGAAGAACATCTACGGCGTGGAGCCCGGCGAGGCCTATTGGGCCGCGTCCGATGTCGGCTGGGTCGTCGGCCACTCCTACATCGTCTATGCGCCGCTGCTGCACGGTAACGCGACGATCCTCTACGAGGGGAAACCCGTGGGAACGCCCGATGCCGGCGCGTTCTGGCGCGTGATCGCGAATCACAGAGTGCGCGCGCTGTTCACGGCGCCGACCGCGTTCCGCGCGATCAAGCAGCAGGATCCCAACGGCGAGCTGATCAAGAAGCACGATTTGACCGGCTTCCGCACGCTGTTCCTAGCCGGCGAGCGCGCCGACCCCGATACGATCAAATGGGCCGAAGCGCACTTGCGCGTCCCGGTGATCGATCACTGGTGGCAGACCGAGACCGGCTGGTCGATCTGCGCCAACCCGGTGGGCATCGAGCGCCTGCCGGTGAAATACGGCTCGCCGACGAAGCCGATGCCGGGCTGGAAGATGGAAGTGCTCGGCGACGACAAGGTGCCCGTCAAGACGGGCAATATCGGAGCGCTCTGCGCGAAGCTGCCGCTGCCGCCGGGCACGCTGCCGACGCTCTGGAAGGCGGACGACCGCTACAGGAAGGCGTATCTCGACGACTTCCCCGGCTACTACAAGACCGGCGACGCGGGCTACATCGACGGCGACGGCTACGTCTACGTGATGACGCGCACCGACGACGTCATCAACGTCGCCGGCCACCGGCTCTCGACCGGCGGCATGGAAGAAGTGCTCGCCGACCACAAGGACGTCGCCGAATGCGCGGTCATCGGCGTCGCCGACGCGATGAAGGGCCAGCTTCCGCTGGGCTTCCTCGTGTTGAAGGCCGGCGTCAACCGCCCGCATGGCGAGATCGTGAAGGAGGTCGTCGGCATGGTGCGCGAGCGCATCGGCCCCGTCGCCGCGTTCAAGACGGCGGTGGTGGTGAAGCGCCTGCCCAAGACGCGCTCGGGCAAGATCCTGCGCGGCACGATGCAGAAGATCGCCGACAGCGAAGCCTACAAGGCCCCCGCCACGATCGACGACCCCGCGATCCTCGGCGAGATCGGCGAGGCGCTGAAGGGCGTCGGGTATGCGAAGCGGGCGAAAGCGGCGGGGTAGGGGGCCGGGGTTCGGAATACGCTTTCATACCCTTTCATTCCCTTTTGCTCTTCTCTTGCAGCCCAGGGGCCCCCACTTCGGGTAGGCATTCGTAGGCAAACGTAGGCATTTCAGGGCATCCGCCGGACCGATGGCGGACATGGCGCGCTCGCCGCTCCGGAAAATTTCCGCAAACCGTCAGCATTTGTCAGCAATCCGCCGGGCTCCGGACGCGCGGAAAGCAATGGTTTCAATTTACGTTGGCTTCTATTGGCTTTTGTTGGCATTTGTTGGCTTTTCGTCGCGGCCCCTTGGGACCGCGACGCAAAGCGTGAGGCTCCCGCCGCGCTCGCATCGGCGGGCTGAATGCGGCACCCCCTCGAACCGTCAACAAACGTCAGCATTCGTCAACATCGATGCACGAATGCGCGCGGCGCGGGTGAAGCGCAACGACAACTGCGCGCGAGCGATGGCACCGCCAGCGCGCGAACATGTTCCCGATGTACTTGTCCAAAGAGCGAGCGGGCCAATTGCAGCCAGCCACGCCGCTTAGAACATTTCAAGAACAATGTCAAGCGGGAAATGCATCTGAAACTTGTGGGGTTCCGTGCGATTTCCGACTACGATTCGGAAGCGCTTGGTGGGGAGAGGCGGCATTTCGGATGAGCCGTGGCCGCTCAAGCGTATCGACACGCCCGACGAAAAGGCGAAAGCGGCGCGCGTGGCACCGAAGGCGCTGCTCCGCGCCGACAAGGACGCGGGCACGATCCAACTCGACACCGAAACGCGGCTTTCCGGCGTTCCGCGCGAGGCCTAGGATTACAGGCTCGGCAACCGCTCGGCGCTCGAATGGATTCTCGACCAATACAAGGAAAAGACGCCGAAAGACCCGACGATCCGCGCCAAGTTCAACACCTACCGCTTCGCCGACCACAAAGAGAAGGTGATCGATCTCCTGAAGCGCGTGACACGGGTGAGATTGGAGACCGTCAAGATCGTTGAGACCATGCGAAGCGGCAGTTCCGCGCGATAGGCAATGTAAGGAAGGTTTGGTCCGATGACCGATGGCGACTCCTCGGACTTGCCGGACATTCGCTTGCTAACGCCCGCGCAACTATTGCAGACCTACGGAGCGGTTCTGGACGAACTTAGGCGCCGAAAGATTGTCCGCAGTTCCAACAATCCATTGAGTGACTATGCCGAACTGTTGTTTTGCGAAGCGTTTGGATGGACGCAAAAGGGAAACTCGGAAAGCGGATACGACGCGATAGACGCGCAGGGAAACCGCTATCAAGTGAAGGGTCGGCGTTTGACGCGCTTCAACGGCTCGCGCCAATTGAGCGCAATCCGCAAGCTAGACACCAAGCCCTTCGACTACCTTGCCGGCTTGTTGGTGGACGAGCGTTTCACGGTGCTGAGGGCGGTAATAATTCCATTATCGATTGTTGAGGCGCGCTCGACCCACGTAGCGTACACGAACAGTTGGACATTCATGCTTGTCGATGACGTGTGGGCTTTGCCGTTGGCGCGGGACGTGACCGGGGAGTTGCGGGCCGCTGCCGCGGCAATCTAATTTCAAACTTGGCGCCGTGTCCGTTGCGTCCTGTCAGTCTCATTCCCGCGCGCGATTACCCGCGCGAGCGTCGCCTCGGCATCGGGGCCGAGCCGCGCACGCCCGCGCTCGAGCTTCGTGCGCCACCGCGGGCCGGCTGACCGGGCGATCTCCCAGGCCTCGGCCAATTCTGCCGGCCGCTGCTCGGAAAGAATCGCGATCAGCTGCTCGGCCTGCATGATGTCCTTGCGCGCCTTGGCCTGGTTCTCGCGCTCGACGGCGACGATGAGCTTGTGCACGGCATAGCGTTCGGCGCGCGGCACCGTCACCGGGACTCCGCCGCCATAGAGCAGGAGAGAGCGCTCGGGCTGGTGTACCAGGAAATCCAGATGCCGCAGCGGTTGGGCGCCTGCGCCGCCCAAGGCCGGCATCCTTGCGGGCCGGCCTTGGAATGCTTGACTTCCACGGTTCGGCGTCAGGAACTCGACCTTGTAGTGCGATGCATTCCGGTAACCCGTCGCGACGATAGGATCGGCGAGGTTGGGAATCTCGCGAAACGTGGGATCGACAGCGCGGAGTACATCTGGAATTGGCGGCATGCTGTCGCCCACGTTCTTCGAGATGCCCCAGAACTGCGCGAAGTCGACATCTTGAGTCTGAATCGCGGTGCCGGTCAGCTTCGTGCCGAGCAAGCCGGCATAGGCTTGATAGGCGACCGTGCCGACCAACACGCCGCGCAGCCGGAAGAAGCCGGCCTTCCACATGGCTTCGACGACCTTGCCGGTCAGCGCGTCCGTCGCCGGCAGGCCGGCCGCAACAAGGGCGCGAACCATTTCCCGGCGGCCCTTGAAGTCCGATTTAATTTCGGCGAAGCGCTTGATCCGATCGGTGATGCTTTCATCTGCCACTGGCCCGACATAAAGGCTCACCACCTTGCCGCGAATTTTTCTTTGGTGCTGCCAATACT
>JBKOUH010000176.1:0-3400 GCA_046723285.1 Pseudomonadota bacterium | reverse complement strand
CACCTGTTCCCGACCGTGTCGGCCGCGCACTATCCGGCCCTGACGCCGATCGTGCAGGCAGCGGCGCGGCGCCACGGCCTTAAATACACGGAGACCACGTTTCCCGGCGTGATCCGCGCGCATTTCCGGATGTTGCGGTTGATGGGGCGGGGGCCGCATGCGCGTGGCACCGCGCGTCTCGCGCCATCAACGCGGAAGATTGCGGGTCATGTGGCCGTCGCCGGGCTTTAACGGCCGCGGCCCGCGCCTCACCCGATCTCGTTCTTGACGAACGCGCCGGCCTTCATGACGAGCGGCATGTGCCGGCCCTGGCCGCCGAGCAGCGACATATCCTTGAGCGGGTCGCCGCCGACGGCGATGAGATCGGCCTGGGCGCCGGCCGCCACGACGCCGAGCTTCCCCTCCATGCGCAGGACTTGGGCCGCGGCGGAGGTGGCGCTCTTGATCACCTCGTGCGGCGGCAGCACGCGGGCGCGGATTTCGAACTCCTCGCTCTGCCGCGCGTGCATTTCGCCGAGAAGGTCGCTGCCATAGGCCATGGCGACGCCGTTGCGGCGGAAGATCTCGAGCGACTTCAGCCCGGCCTCGCGCACGCCCGCGATCTTCGCCACCGATTCGGGCGGCAGGCCGAGCCGCGCGCCATCCGCCGCCAGCGCCTCGTAGGTCACGAGCGTCGGCACCGCGAAGGCGCCGCGCACCGACATCGCCAGCGCTGCGTCGTCATCAACGAGGTTGCCATGTTCGATGGTGCGGACACCGCATTCGACCGCGCGCTTGATCGCCTTGGCCGTGTAGGCGTGGGCCATCACATAGGTATCGGCATGCGCGGCCTCGGAGACGATGGCCGCGATCTCGTCGCGCGAATAGCCCAAGAAATGGATGGGGTCGGTCGGCGAGGCGACGCCGCCCGAGGCCATGATCTTGATCTGGTGCGCACCGGCCTTGATCTCCTCGCGCGCGGCCTTGCGGACCGCGTCGACGCCGTCGACGACGCGCGCGAGATTGCCGGCCTGGCGGCAGCAGGCGCAGGGCTCGGCGTCGTTGAACCGGCCGCGGAAATCGCCGTGGCCGCCGGTCTGCGAAAGTGCGCGTCCCGAGACGAAGAGGCGCGGGCCCTCGACCAAGCCGCGCTCCACCGCTTCGGCGAGCGCGAAATCGGCGCCGCCCGCGTCGCGCACGGTGGTGAAGCCGCGGCGCAGCATGCCCCTCAGGATGGGCACCGCCTGCAGTGTCGCGATCGCATTGGGCAGCGCGGCATTGGCGCCGATGTTCACGAGCGAGGCGATCACGTGCACGTGGCAGTCGATGAGGCCCGGCATCAGCGTGCGCCCGCCGAGATCGATCGCCTGCGCATCGGCGGCGCGAATCGGCCGCTCGGAAACTTCGCGGATCACCGCGCCCTCGATCAGCACCTCCATGCCCGGCCGCCGCTCGGGCAGGGCGCCATCGAGAACGGCGGCATTGCGCAGAAGGATCATGGCTGAAGGCTCATCGCGGAGGGCGCTCTGCGAACGGCGGAATGCCGGTCGCGGTCCGCAGATGATATGCGTTTCGCCACGATTACAAGCGGAGGCCAGACTGGTGCCGTGCCAGCCTCAGTGCAGGTTGCGGTTCAACTCGCACGAGATCCTGGAAAATTCGTCGTGCTCGGGGTCCAAGCCAATTCTGCCATCCGCCAAAAGTTGGCTGTGGTAATCCTTGAGCGGACCGCTTTCGAAATTGACTTTGCCGCTCTGCTCGATACGAAACCGTCCGGCAGCCCCCGAGACCGAATAGGTATCGAGGCCGGTAACGCGCAGCAACAGCATGGTAACGCGGATGCGGGCGTCCTCCTTGCTGACACACTCGTAGACGCCCGGGGCCGGCCACAATTGACCGGCGCGGGCCGGCTCGTCTTCGGAACGGAGCAACGATTAGAGGAAGCTGATCTCCTCGCCGGTGTCGTCGAAGCGCACGTAACAGTAGCTCCAGGCGAGATCGGCACGCGTTATCGTTCCCATGCGGCCGGCAGCGGTCGAAATGCGCTTGCCGACGACGCAATCGCGCGGGCTCTGCAGCGGCAGCGCGTGGGCAGCGGTCGCCGCCAGCGAAAGTCCAGCCGCAATCAAACATGCAATCAAGATCTTCTTTGTCATGCGGCGACGCTAGGAGGCGCAATTCTCGCTTGTCAAGGCGGCCGCCGGCTTCGCGCCGTCGCTGGCCGCAGCGCTGCTGCGTCCAAATGCGCGACACTTTCCCGTGGCGCCCTTGCCGACTATGTTCGGCGCAAAGCATTACGTGAAAGGGCACGGCGATGGTCGAGACACTTCACCACTGGATCGGCGGCGAGCGGGTCAAGGGCGCAGGCGCCTTCGGCGACGTCTTCAATCCCGCCACCGGCGAGCTTTCGGTCAAGGTGCCGCTCGGCGATGCCGCCGTGATCGGCCGTGCCGTGGAGGCGGCGCAGGCGGCCTTCGCCGGCTGGGCGGCGACGCCGCCGCTGCTGCGCGCACGGGTGCTGTTCAAGTTCAAGGTCCTGATGGAAGCGCGCATCGAGGACATGGCGCGCATCGTCACGTCCGAGCACGGCAAGGTCATCGACGACGCCAAGGGCTCGATCACGCGCGGGCTCGAAGTCGTGGAGTTCGCCTGCGGCATTCCGCAATTGCTGAAAGGCGAATTCACCGAGCAGGTGGCGCGCGGCGTCGACAGCTACTCGCTGCGCCAGCCGCTCGGCGTCGTCGCCGGCATCACGCCGTTCAATTTCCCGGCCATGGTTCCGATGTGGATGTTCCCTGTCGCGATCGCGTGCGGGAACACATTCATCCTGAAGCCGTCGGAGAAAGATCCCTCGGCCTCGCTGCTGATGGCCGAGCTGTTCGCCGAAGCGGGGCTGCCCAAGGGCGTGTTCAACGTCGTGCATGGCGCCAAGGAGGCCGTCGACGCGATCCTGCATCATCCCGGCATCGCGGCGGTGAGCTTTGTGGGCTCGACGCCGATCGCCGAATACATCTATCGCACCGCGGCGGCGAACCAGAAGCGCGTGCAGGCGCTGGGCGGCGCCAAGAACCACCTCGTCGTGATGCCCGACGCCGACATGGAGCAGGCGGCGGACGCGCTCATCGGCGCCGCCTACGGCTCGGCCGGCGAGCGCTGCATGGCGGTCTCGGTCGCGGTCACGGTGGGCGACGCGGCCAAGCCGCTGCTCGAAAAGCTCGTGCCGAAGGCGCGCGCGCTCCGCGTGGGCCCCGGAGTCGATCCCCAATCGCAAATGGGCCCGCTCGTTACGAAGGAGCACCACGCCAAGGTGAAAGGCTATGTCGATCTCGGCGTCAAAGAGGGCGCCGATCTCGTCGTCGACGGGCGCGACATCCGCCTCCAGGGCTACGAGAAGGGCTACTTCATCGGCCCGTGCCTGTTC